>CAYYAA010000006.1:32119-36102 GCA_964469875.1 uncultured Bacteroides sp. | reverse complement strand
TTTAAGGAATTTAGCGGTTAAAGTATTGACAAGGGGATTAAAATGTATTAATTTTGCAGAAATTTAGGGGGTTGCGTGATTATCGATAAACGCTATCCCGGAATTTTTCATGACATGACAAAAAAACGCTCTAATCGCATATCTACATTCGGCTCACACATCACGTCAATCATAAGTGTTGCGTTGGTGCTACTGATTTTAGGTTTGATTGCTATCGGTGGACTTGCCGGGCAACGTATCACCAATGACATACGCAGCAATATCGGTTTTGTAATCAAAGCCAAATATGGTGCGACAGATGTAGATGTTAATAATCTGAAGAAACAGCTATCCAACGCCAAATATATTGAGTCATATGTCTATTCGTCGGCTGAAGAGATACGAGCGCAAGAGAGCGAGAGTCTCGGCGAAGACATTTCGCAATTACTTGATGAGAATCCGTTTACCGCGGAGTTTGACGTTAAAGTTAAGCCGGCGTATGCTAATGGTGACAGCATAGAGGCACTGCGCACAGAGCTTGAGAAGTCAGATCTCGTCAGCGAAGTTCTGATAGAGACTACAGTCATTGACGATGTTAATACGGCAATCAGTCGTTTCACGATGATACTGCTCGTTGTGGCTGGTGCATTATTGATTATATCATTTGCGCTGATAAACAACACAGTCAGTCTGTCAATATACTCACGCAGATTTGTAATACACACGATGAAACTCGTTGGAGCGACGAGAGGATTCATACGCCGACCTTTCATCAGTGCAGGCATATATAACGGTGTAATCTCGGCAATAATTGCGTGTGCCTGTCTCGCCGCGATGCGCTATTACGCATTAACATTAGACCCGGTGCTCAACAATGTTGTGACGTGGGAAGACATGGGCTTTATCTTTTTATGTATCATTACGGCAGGAATTATTATTTGCGCAATAGCGTCATTGATAGCGACTAATCGCTATCTGCATGCCGACTATGATGATATGTTTATGAAATAAAAACACTCCGACATAATGGAAGCAACACAAGACACTAAAAAGACAAAAATCAAGAAGGCTGAGCAGCAGCCTTTAGCAAAACGTAACTTTATCATGATGGCAATCGCAGGAGCTATGATTGTTGTCGGATTCCTACTTATGCTCGGCAGTTCATCGACAACCGAAGCATATAATCCGGATATATTCAGCACACGCCGCATCGTTGTCGGTCCGCTATTTGCATTTCTCGGCTTTGTATTTATGGCAGTAGCAATTATCATCCGTCCGGATAAGTCTAAAAAATAATTTTCACATTCTCACTATTTACCAACAAAATGGATTGGTTAAACGCTCTAATCATGGGTGTCGTGCAAGGTCTTGCCGAATACCTCCCTATCAGCTCATCAGGTCACCTCGAAATTTTTCGTGAATTGCTTGGATTAGACCTCACTGGGGCAGAAAGTCTCGAATTTGATGTAATGCTCCACGTAGCGACGGTGTTGAGCACAATCGTAATATTATGGCGGGAATTTTGGCCGCTGTGCGTTGATTTTTTCACGTTCAAACGAGGAGAACGCTTTGACTATGTACTAAAGATTTTGATTTCGTGTATTCCAATCGGCATTGTAGGTGTATGCTTTAAGGACGCTATCGAGCAATTTTTCGGCGAAGGTCTGACGGTTGTCGGCGTATGCTTGTGCATCACTGCTTTGCTGCTTGCATTCTCATATTTTTTCCGCACACGCCCGACGTTGAGCAAGACAGCGAAAGCGTCAGAGCCACGCGACATCACATGGCTTGACGCGTTTATCATTGGTTGTGCACAGATGATCGCCGTGTTGCCGGGGTTGTCTCGTTCAGGCACAACAATTGCCACCGGTATCATCATCGGCAATAAGCGCGAACAGGTCGCACAATTTTCGTTCTTGATGGTCATCATCCCCATCCTGGGTGAAGCGTTGCTTGATATCAAGGACTTATTGACTGAAGGCTCGACAACGGTGTCAGCATCAATCGGTTTCATGCCAATGCTCGTAGGCTTTCTCGCAGCATTCATCGTTGGCTGCTGTGCTTGCAAGTGGATGATAGAGCTCGTTAAACGCGGCAAGCTCATCTGGTTTGCTGTGTACTGCCTCATTGTAGGCGCAATTTGCATTTTGAAAGGTTTTTAAGCTAATAAACTCTGCCAATGAATTTTATCGACGGAGAAATATTATATATCGACAAGCCCCTTGGCTGGACATCGTTTGACGCGGTAAAGCGTGTGCGTAATGCCCTGACACGACGTATGAATGTGCGCAAGCTCAAAGTAGGACATGCGGGGACTCTTGACCCGTTGGCGACAGGTGTGATGATTGTGTGCACCGGTCGTGCGACAAAACGTATCGACGAGCTGCAAGCAGGGGTTAAGGAATATATCGCGACAATAGCATTAGGCGCGACAACGCCATCATTTGACCTTGAGACAGAGGTAGATGCGACATATCCGACAGAGCATATCACAGAGCAACTCGTGCGCGAGACATTAGTCAAGTTCACCGGACGCATTGAGCAGGTGCCGCCGGCATTTTCAGCGTGCAAAATTGATGGTAAGAGGGCATATAAAATCGCCAGAACAGGCAAACAGCCGAACTTAAAGCCTAAGATACTTGTTATAGATTGTATAGAGCTACAATCATTTAGCCCCACGGAGATAGTGGTGCGCGTTGTTTGCAGCAAAGGGACATATATCCGAGCCTTGGCACGCGACATCGGCGAGGCATTAGGCTCAGGGGGACATCTCACGGCGTTACGCCGTACGCGTGTCGGTGACATCACCATCGACAAATGCTTGACCATAGACCAAGTAGCCGAGCTTATCAACATCGTTGATATTGAGATGCCGGAGGGCTATGATGCCAATAATTGATTTCACTTATAGTAGAATTTCGTATTACAAAAAATAATTATGAAGCTATCACAATTCAAATTTCGTTTACCTGAAGAGCTAATCGCACAAGAGCCGACTCTCCACCGCGATGAAGCGCGATTGATGGTTGTAAATCGCAAAACAGGGACTATAGAACATCACACATTCAAAGACGTTCTTGACTACTTTGGCGAAGACGATGTTATGGTATTCAATGACACGCAAGTCTTCCCGGCATTGCTTTATGGTAATAAAGAGAAAACGGGAGCTCGCATTGAGGTGTTCCTTCTGCGTGAACTCAACTCAGAGCACAAGCTGTGGGATGTGCTTGTTGAACCTGCGCGAAAAATCCGCATCGGCAATAAGCTCTACTTCGGTGACGATGAATCAATGGTAGCAGAAGTTATAGACAACACGACATCACGCGGACGCACGTTGCGCTTCCTCTACGATGGGCCTCACGATGAATTTAAGGCGGCGCTTTATGCCCTCGGCCACACTCCGCTTCCTGAATACATCAAGCGCGACCCTAACGAAGATGATGTTGAAAACTATCAATGTATCTTTGCGCGCAACGAAGGTGCGGTTGTTGCACCGGCGGCAGGTCTCCACTTCTCTCGCGAGCTGCTCAAACGTCTCGAAATCAAAGGTGTAAAGCAAGGATTCTTGACCGTTCACAGTGGATTGGGAACATTCCGCGAGATAGACGTAGAAGACCTCACCAAGCACCGTATGGACTCAGAGCAGATGAATGTGTCACAACAACTTGTTGACCTCGTAAACGATGCCAAAGACCATGAGCGCCAAGTCTGTGCTGTCGGCACATCAGTATTGCGCGGCATCAGCTCTGCAGTCAGCATGGGAGGCCACATGAAGACCTATGACGGTTGGACAAACAAATTTATCTTCCCGCCCTACGACTTCACCGTTGCAACCACGATGATAACCAACTTCCACCTACCCTACTCGACAATGCTCATGATGGTAGCCGCCTTCGGCGGATATGATTTAGTCATGCAAGCATATCAAGAGGCAGTCAAAGAGAAGTATCGCTTCGGCTGCTATGGTGATGCAATGCTTATCATCTAACAGCTTCATAGACACA
>CAYYAA010000006.1:0-32019 GCA_964469875.1 uncultured Bacteroides sp. | reverse complement strand
AGAAATGAGAACATACAATGTGAGTGAAGAACTCAATGAGACTTTCGGAGCTCCAGGAACTGAAAGTCGTAAACGAGCAGAGGAACAGGCTTGGGAAGAATATAATGCCCAGATTTTGCTTGATGCTCGCAAGGAATCCGGCATGACCCAATCGGAACTTGCCAAGAAGATTGGAACCGATAAGAGCTATATCTCACGTGTGGAAAGAGGTCTTACCATTCCATCCATTTCTACATTCTATCGTATGGTTTCGGCTATGGGACTATCTGTTGAGTTAAGGTAGATAGCTACAATTATAAGAAATGCGACACACGCTTGATATCCACTCGAATATCAGGCGCGTGTCGCATTAATACAATACACACATAAAAAGCTCAATATAAGAATTTTAATGATTTATTTTGGAAGATAATTTTGGAAGGATAAATGATTTTTGTAACTTTGCAAAAATAGCAGCCGCGAAAATAGCAGCCGCGAAATTTCAAAACACCTATCACACATGAAATTCTATAACAGAGAAAATGAGTTGAAACGACTCGCTGAAATCAGACAATTATCATTCGACAATCACTCTCAGATGACTGTCGTCACCGGTCGTCGCCGAATAGGCAAAACAAAATTGATAATGCTGAGTTGCGCTGAGACGCCAACGATTTATCTATTTGTGGGGCGCAATAACGAAGTGAGCTTATGCACTCAATTTTCAACGGTGGTGCGTAAGTCGCTCAACTGCTACGTTCCTGACGGGATAGCAAGTTTCGTGCAACTATTTGAGATGATAATGGTTCTCGGTGAGACTCGAGCTTTTAACTTGGTAATTGACGAGTTTCAGGAGTTCTATAATATCAATTCGGCGATATTTAGCGGCATACAAGATGTGTGGGATAGATATAAAGACAAGACAAAAGTAAACCTTATTGCCTCCGGGTCAGTCTACACATTGATACATAAAATTTTTATGGATTATGGAGAGCCCCTTTACGGCAGGTGCGATACAATCATACGTTTGCGTGGATTTAGCACATCTGTACTACGCGAGATAATTGGCGATTACAATCCTAAGTATAGCAATGACGACTTACTTGCTCTGTATGCAATCACAGGTGGTGTACCTAAATATGTCGAGCTATTGATGGATAGGAATGCTGTTACACTGAACGCCATGTTACGTGAGATAACAGCTGAGAACTCAATATTTCTCGAAGAAGGTAATATTTTGTTAGCCACAGAGTTCGGCAAAAAGTACGGCAATTATTACGCAATTTTATCAGCTATCGCAAGCGGCAGGAATACGGCATCACAGATATCAGCGGAAATCGGTGATAAGAATATAGGTGGAATGCTAAGCCGATTAGAAGATGACTATGAACTGATAAGCAAGAAACGGCCAATTCTATCAAAAGAGCGTAGTCAAAATGTGCGTTATGAGATTGCCGACAACTTCTTGCGCTTTTGGTTTCGATATATCGCACGCAATCAAGACCTACTGCAAATGGGGCTAAATGGACATCTTAAAGATGTCATAGCTACCGACTATCCTGTATATTCAGGCTTAATATTAGAGAAATGGTTTAGACAGAAGATGATGGAAAGCGGCAAATACATCAAAATCGGGTCATGGTGGAACAACGCCAAAGGAATAAATGTCGAGCAGTCTGAAATTGACATCGTTGCCATTCCGATAGATAAGACTCAAGCTGTTGTCGTAGCAGAGGTAAAACGTCAGCGTAAGAAATTTAATCCAAGCGAATTATCGACTAAGACAGAACGGCTTCGCGCAAAAATTTTGCATGACACCTCAATAGTTGAGGAGTGTCTGACTTTGGAAGATATGTGATTGCTATTTCATAAAGACGAAATAGACGGCAGCGATAAGACAAGCAAATGCGGCAAAATGATTCCACTGGAGGGATTCGCCTTTGAAAAATACGACGGTGAAAAGCGTGAATATCACTAAAGTGATAACTTCTTGTATCACTTTTAGTTGCATCAACGAGAACGAGCCGCCATTGCCGATAAAGCCGATGCGATTTGCCGGGACCTGGCATGAGTATTCGGCAAGAGCGATGAGCCATGACATTAAGATAACGACATAAAGCGGTGTGTCGGCACTGATGATTTTCATCTGCTGGAGTTTAAGATGACCATACCATGCAAAAGTCATGAAGATGTTGGATATTACCAACAAAGCTATAGTATAAATTGCGTTCATTGCTTTCAGTTTCAATAAATTCACGGCAAAATTAGTAATAAAGTGTGAATAATGGAGAAATAATTTTTAGGAGTATAACTGAGAAGGCGAATGATATATAATTTTTTTAATCAATTTTATTTGAATTAATTATTTGGTATCACATAAAAATTGTAACTTTACGATGTCAACACCAATCGTTGTTCTCCAACTGTTGCACCATGGTTTGTAATGGTTGATAACCTTAATAATATCAACTCTATATGCGTCGCATTATATATATTCTCACTGTTGTATTAACAATGTCAATCATCGTAGCCTGCACATCATCGTCAGGAGCTGAAGCAGCTAAGGAAAGCCTTACACTGACAGGGACAGAGCATCGTTACCCGGCTTTTGATGAAGAGTCATTGTCAGAAATATTAAACGAAGACACGACATCCAACCCATACGACAAGCGACTTGAAGAAGCGCCGAACTATAATTGCAAACGTATACGCATACACTCAGTTGGGAATTTGGCGAAAGTTTTCAACGATAGTAACCATGTGCAGCTTGTAGCGGCAAAGGCATTAGGTATTCGTCCTATCGAGAACCTGCAATCAGCATGGAATGTTACACGTCCATTGGCAAAAGTTGCATCATGCCGAGAATATTATCTCGAAGAGTTGACACACTCCTACCCCTATCTTGTGCCGGAAGCTGCATCATTGTTGCGTGAAATAGGCGCACGCTTTATAGACTCACTTAACTCACGCGGTGGCGGTAACTATCGCATCAAAGTGACAAGTGTACTGCGCACGCCTGACACCGTGAAGAAGTTGCAACGTGTCAACGGTAATGCGACAAAAGAATCGACACACCAATATGGAACGTCATTTGACATAAGTTTCAAAGAATTTATCTGTGACAGTATCGGCACAAACCGCACGTTTGAGGATTTAAAAAATCTATTAGCAGAGGTTTTGCGCGACTTACAATTGCATGACAGATGTTATGTCAAGTTTGAGCGACATCAGAGTTGCTTCCACATCACGGCACGTCCGGATTCAACAATACATAATTAGAAAAACAACATGACTGATAATCAGACACAACCTACCTTAAAAAAATCGAATCCTTTGGGCAAAAAAACTTTGAAGTGCCTCAAAGTATTGAGCTTGGTTATTATCGGATTGATATTGACCGTGTTTGCTTCGCTTATTTGCATCGTAAAGATATTGACGCCTGAACAATTGACCACAATTGTGGAGCGCGTGGCTAACGACACACTTGATGCAGATGTGACGATAGGACGTGCTGAGTTGTCTATGCGTGCAAGTTTTCCGTTCCTCAATATTGATGTTGACAATCTGACCATAGTGTCACATTCACTCCGCAAGTTATCGGCAGAGCAACGCGCCGAATTGCCGACAAATGCAGATACACTGTTGACACTGCAAAAATTTCACGGCGGAATAAATGCTTTTGCGCTATTAAACGATAAGTTAGCACTGTCAGATGTGATATTAACTGCACCGGGATTAAATATCGTTATGGCAAAAGGCGGTGTTAATAACTTCGACATTTACACTTCGACAGAAACGACAACAGACACCACAAAGACCGTTTTACCCGACATTGAGCTAAATCGCTTTGCTATAGAACAAGCCCGCGACATCACGTTCTTTGACGGAGAAAGCAATCTTAGCGGCAAGCTATCTATCAAAAACACAGAGCTTAACGGTGCAGATATTCCGGCTTATAAGCTCGAATTTAGCGGTGACTTTTTTGCATCACTTCTTAAAGAATATAACATTGATAATCTGACGTGTGCGCTCACCGGCAAAGTGACGTGGCGACCTAAAGAGCCTGACATCGTGTCATTTAATGACTTTGACTTTCAAATAGCAATGCTCAAGATGCTGTTTAGCACAGAGATAGACATGAGCAATGATTTGATAGTCAAGAGCGGAAAATTCAGTTTGCGTCCAACGTCAATCACCGAGTTATTGACATTGGTGCCGGACTCAATGCTGCGCTCATGGGGCATGACCGAACAGCTAATCACAGACGCAACAATTGCGATAGATGCCGAATTGGCAAAGCCATTTAATATCACAACAGACAGCATACCACATGCCGTTATCGCCATAGACCTACCGGAGAACGCTATCAAGTATGGTCAAATCGAGCTTAACAGTGTAGCTTTCAACGCAGAAGCGCATCTCAACGGCAATGACCTCGACAAGGCAACTGTTGATATAAACAATCTCTATCTCGCCGGTCCGATGACTGATTTAAGGATGAAAGCTAATATCAGTGGACCAATGTTAGACCCAATGATAGACGGTGAGGTCGAAGGCAATGTTGACCTTGACAAGATGCCACCAGTACTACGCAAGATGATAGGCGGCACAGTCAAAGGTAACCTTTCTGCCGAATTACAAGTGAAAGCACGCCCGTCAATGTTTGAGCGCAACACCTTCCACCGACTAAAAATTGACGGTGACATTGACGCAAAAAATATCAGATGGAAAGCCGACGACGGCTCATCAATCGCTTACATATCAGACGCTTGCTTCAATTTTGGCACAAGCCGCACCGTCAAGCAAGCTAACGGTGCAAAATCTGACAGCTTGCTAACAGCAAGTATCACAGTTGATTCACTCAACTTCAAGCACACAGAGTGTACGCTGACAGGCTCAAACTTCAAATTGGGAGTCGGAGCGTCAAATAAATCGCAGTCACGCAACAAGCACGCCATCATACCCATCGGAGGCGGATTGTCCATCAAGTCTCTTAACTTTCACTCAATCACTGACAGCATGACCGTCAAGACAAATGACGTTAATGGCAAGGTAATCTTGAAACGTTATGAAGGTGATGCACACCGTCCGGAATTGGTGTTTGACCTCAACGCAGGGCGTATCGCATCAGGCGACCCGACAATGCGCCTTATGCTATCCAAGTCAGACATACACTTGAATGCTTACAAGTTACCGGAGACGAAGCGCGAAAAAGCGATACGTCACATAGCTGACTCGCTGCACCGCGTAATGCCGAAACTTGACCGCGACTCACTCTATAACCTCGCGGTGAATAAATACCGTAGCCGCAACGGTGAGCATGTACATAGCCACGAACATTCGGCAGAAGATACCGAGATTATCGACCTATGCACAGCGCCAATGGTGCAACGCTTGCTGAAAGAGTGGAACATTTCGGGCAGCATGAGCGGCAAACGCGCATCGTTGTTCACAGCTTACTTCCCCGTAAGAACGCGCGTGCGCAACATCAATTTGACGTTCAACAACGACTCAATCAATATGAACAACGTCACCATAAAGGCAGGACGTTCAGACTTGAGTTTCAGTGGATGTATCAGCAATATTCGTCGCAGTCTAACATCGCACAGTCATCGCAGTCCGATAAAGATTGCCTTTGATGTAAACAGTGACACCATTGATGTTAACCAGTTGGCAGACATCGTCTTTAAGGGCGCAGCATATTCAAGCAACAGTGCGACATTGCAGTCAAATACCGAGCTATTAGACAATAGCAAGTCGGATGATGAATTTGATAAACTTGCTGACGACATGGCAGCAAACGTTCCCGATTCTACCGGGCCGCTGCTCATACCGACCAATGTCGAGGCAGAGCTTAAAGTCAAAGCCAACAACATCCTCTACTCAGACTTGCTGCTCCATGACCTCAAAGGTAAAGCAATGATGTATGACGGCGCACTCAACTTGCAGAACCTGAAAGCCGCATCTGACATTGGCTCGATTGATATGTCGGCGCTTTATTCCGCACCAACTGTCAGCGATATGAAGTTCGGCTTTGGTATGGTGGTTAAAGGCTTCAAGATTGAGCCATTCTTGAAACTTATGCCTGCAATTGACTCTATCATGCCATTGCTCAACGGCTTCAGTGGCATTATTGATGCAGATATAGCAGCGACAGCAGACATTGACAATAATATGGATATCGTGATGCCATCGCTCAGTGCTGCAGTTAAACTCGAAGGCGACTCTCTGAAATTAATAGATGAAGAGACTTATCGCATCATGGCTAAATGGCTGATGTTCAGAGACAAAAAGCACAATATGATTGACCACATGTCAGTAGAAATGATTGTGGACAATAATATGATGCAAATCTACCCATTCATCTTTGACATAGACCGCTATAAGATTGGCGTGCAAGGATATAACAGCTTGGCAATGGACTTTAACTATCACGTTGCGGTGATAAAATCGCCAATACCATTTAAGTTTGGCATCAACATCAAAGGTAATCCCGACAAATACAAGATACGTCTCGGCAGGGCTAAGTTCAACGAAAAGACAGCCATCGAGCGTGTGCCTATGGTGGACACAACACGCGTCAACCTTATCAAGCAGATTGAGAACGTCTTCCGCCGAGGAGTCAGAAACTCACGCATGACAACACTCAATCTCAGCAATAAGCCCGGCGTGTTAAGTGACAACGATGAAGCCGCGGACACTATCAGTCACGCAGATTCACTCTTATTCATACAAGAAGGATTAATCGAAGCCCCCGTTGTCGCTACGCCAACTGAGACCACTGCCACCGTGAGCAGCAAAAAAACAAAGAAAGGCAAGAACAGCAAATCAACAACATCCGGAACGAGCTCGACCTCTGCCGCAGTGCTCAATGACGACAAGAAAAAGAAGTAAAAAGTATATATGACACGATTAGAACAAGATTTAGCTTGTGTAGCAAAGTTCAAAGAGAGCCATGGTTATGAGGTATTAGACCTCCAAGCTGCTCTTTTTGACATGGACGGCACGCTCTATGACTCTATGCGAAATCATGCCGAAGCATGGACTCGTCTATGCGCCGAAAACAATCTCGAAGCAAAACGAGAGGAATTCTTCCTCTATGAAGGTCGGACAGGGGCATCCACAATTAATATCTTGATTAATCGCAATCTCGGACGCGAAGCCACTGATGACGAGAAGCGCAATCTCTATCAGCGCAAGACAGAACTATTCGTGCAACTTCCGCCGGTAGAAGTAATGCCCGGCGCGCAACAATTAGTCAAGACCGTATGCGACTACAAACTCAAATGCGTCTTGGTGACGGGTTCAGGTCAAAGTTCTCTTATAAACAGACTGAACAAAGAGTTTCCCGGCGTGTTTGCAGAAAATATGAGAGTAACATCTCACGATGTCGTACACGGCAAACCTGCGCCCGAACCATATCTCAAAGCAATGCAACTTGCAGACGTAAAGCCATATCAAGCCGTTGCATTTGAAAATGCGCCTATGGGTGTAAAATCAGCATCTGACTCAGGAGCACTAACAGTGGCTGTTGTGACCGGACCGATACCTCGTGAGGCTATGATAGATGCCGGAGCGACAATCGTCTACGACTCTATGCCGGAATGTGCCGAAGAGTTTCCCAAACTGCTCAAAAGACTTAAACAATAATACTATTCCAATATACAATAAGACTTACACGACAATGGAACAGAAAATTATATTTACAAATAGTGTTGGCAAAGCCATTGACCAACTCGCCGAAGAGTTTGGCAATCCCGATGTATTTATAATCGTAGACACCAACACCTATGAGGCTGTTCTGCCAACCTTACAAGCAGATTCATCAACCGTTGCCGGAGCAAAAGTTATTGTATTCAAAGCCGGAGACCTCAATAAAAACACAGAGCAATTGACATCTGTTTGGCGACAGCTCAACGAGTCAGGAGCAACACGTCGATCACTAATCATAAACCTCGGCGGAGGCGTTGTTACAGACCTCGGCGGGTTTGCCGCAGCGACCTTTAAGCGCGGTTTGAGATTTATAAATGTACCGACAACGCTTCTCGCAGCTGTTGACGCAGCTGTCGGAGGCAAAACGGGCATCAACTTTAACGGTTTCAAAAATGAAATCGGAGTCTTTAAAGAGGCTGAAGCCGTGGTCATTTCAACTATCTACTTCAACACCTTACCACAACAGGAACTGCTGTCAGGCTATGCTGAAATGCTTAAACACGGCTTGCTCAATGGGCATGACACATTTGGAAAGTTAATCAATTACAGCGTTATAGACTCAGAATCAGACACTGAGCAGCTTTTGGGCTTACTTCAAGAAAGCGTTTCTGTTAAGCAACGCATCGTCGCAGCTGACCCGACAGAAAAGGGTCTGCGCAAGTGTCTTAACCTCGGACACACCGTTGGCCATGCCTTTGAAACCTTTGCGCTAAAGAATAACGCGCCCATACCTCACGGCTACGCTGTAGCATGGGGATTGGTTGTTGAGTTGGTACTCGCTCATCTCAAAAAAGGTTTTGACAGCACTATCCTACACAAATTTGCCAATTACGTAAAGAGTAATTATGGCACACACAATATCACTTGCGAAGACTATCCCACACTATTAGAGATAATGTCACACGATAAGAAGAACGCATCGCCGGATGCAATCAACTTCACATTGCTGTCAGAAGTGGGCAATCCCATCATTAATTGCGTAGCGAGCCACGATGAGATAAAAACCGCACTCGACATCTACAGAGACCTTATGGAATAATAATCTACCACACGACATCACATATGAAAGTTCGCAATCAGAATGCACAGGGCGGAGGTTTGCTAATTGCTATTGCTTTAATAATCATGCTTATACCGTGGTTAGGGCTAACCCTTTTCAGCTCAAAAGGTGAGCCACGCGAGGCAATAGTTGCAGTGTCAATGCTGCAATCAGGCAATTGGATTCTTCCCGTAAATTATGGCATAGACATTCCCTATAAGCCGCCGTTTTTGGCATGGCTTATTGCCATTATTGCCAAGGCATTCAATGGTGGTGTTGTAACAGAATATATATCGCGACTGCCTTCAGCCATTGCCGCAATAGCGATGGTATTAACGGGATTCACATGGGCACGCAAGGCTCGCGGCGAACACTTTGCCGTGATATATGCTTTAGTGACAGCAACCTGTGCTGAGGTCTTTCGCTCGGCAATTGTGTGCCGACTTGACATGGTGTTGACGGCTTGCGTCGTTTGCACATTATATATAATGTATAATTTGCGAGAATACAGATGCCGTCACAGTGCTGTGAGTTACGTAACAATTGCGGTGCTTATGACATGCGCGACACTGACAAAAGGTCCAATCGGATCGCTATTGCCGTGTCTTGTCTTTGGCATATATAGCCTACTGCGCGGAGACCGCTTCTTCCCGGTGTTCTTCAAGCTGACCGGGCTGTGTCTTTTATCATTTATTATACCCGCGCTATGGTATCACGCAGCATGGCAGGAAGGTGGAGAACAATTTCTCAACCTTGCTTACGAGGAAAATATCGGACGCTTGACCGGGACAATGAGCTATGATAGTCACATCAAGCCGGTTTGGTATAATTTCCAGACCTTGGCAGTGGGATTGACACCGTGGACTTTATTATTGATATTTGCACTAATAGGCAGAGCAAAGCACTTCAAATGGCATCCGCTGAAACCTGCGGGACTGCTGTCACTGACTGCAGCCATCGTAATTGTAGGATTTTACTGTATCCCCCAGAGCAAGCGAAGTGTCTATCTGCTACCCGCATATCCATTTATCTGCTATGGCATAGCGTGCGTTATCGACACCCTGCGCAACACAAAAACACTCAAGTCCTATGCGTGGACAAACAGTTGCATTATCATTGCAGCCGTAGTGACATTGATAGTACTACAATTTGTTGAGGTGTCGAAGCTCAAACTTGAGCCGATGCCAATTTATGGCTATATCATCATAGCATTACCCCTGATTTCAGCTATATTGTGGATGTTGGATAGACAAAATCCGATAATATATACGATGCTGACAACAATGCTGATGTATATGACATATAATGCCGTAGTCGCGCCAATGGTCTTAAACGGACTCAGCGATTATAAATACGTCGAACAATTAAGAGAAAGCGCCGACAAAGGTGAGCTATACTCTCTTGCAAAACAAAACGGACAGAGATTTTACACATTAAACTACTATCTCGGCGATAAAATCAGAATCATCGACAACTTAAAAGATGTAAGCAAACTGCCAAAAGATGCGATAATCTTAATTGATAATCGCATCGAGAAAGATGATTCGATAGCCGCAAAAGCAAATAATTTACAATTTGTAACATTAACAAACCGCGGTTGTGACTTTCGTAAACAAATTGTAATGGCCTATAGGGATAAATAAACAACAATATTGGTCATTTTGTCGATTTTATAGCACTTTTCATCGACAATTGTCTCCGTTTCAGAGTTAAGATTTGGAATATTATATAAAATGTTGTAATTTTGCAGCGGAAATGTGATAATAATAATTGGAAATGTTCTAAACAACTAATAATTTATTAATTATGAAAAAGGCTATCTTATTTACTACACTTGCGATTGGTGCGATGACTGCATCGGCACAAGCAATCCAACAGCCAAAATTCTTTGACAACTGGTCAGTTGGTGTTGACGGTGGTGTAACTACACCCCTTCATGACAACGCATTCTTCGGCGCGATGAGAGGCGCAGTAGGCGTTCACGTAGCAAAGCAAATCACTCCGACTTTCGCATTAGGTGCTGAAGGTCTCGGCTTTGTTAACACCTCAAGCTGGGCAGGCAAGACCCGCAGCTACACTGCATTTGACAACTCTTATGTTGGCGTATATGGTGCGGCTGACTTATTTAATTTGTTCGGTGGCTATCAATGCAAAGTACGTCCCTTCTCAATCGAGGCTGTCCTCGGTACAGGATGGGGTCACGACAACATCTGCCCCGCAGGCGTTGCAAGCACACACCGCAACTATGTTGTAGGAAAAGGTGGTTTGAACTTCAACTTCAACGTAAGCAACAAGGTTACAATCTCATTGAAACCTTCAGTAAACTGGGATCTCGGTGGTGACACTGACCTCAACGTACACCGTGCAACATTCAACTTCCTCGCCGGCGTAAGCTATCACTTCGGTGGCCACAAATTTGAATGTGTTCGTCCCTACGACCAAGCAGAAGTTGATGCACTCAACAGTCAAATCAATGACCTCCGCGCACAACTTAACAACTGTTCAGCTAACGCAGCTAACTGGGAAAGCAAAGCTAACGGTCTCGCTCGTGAACTCGATGCTTGCCGTGGTCGCAAACCCGAAGTTGTTAAGGAAGTATCAAACAACTTGAACTCAGTACGCTTCGTATTCTTCAAAGTTGGTTCTGCATCAGTAACATCTGACCAACAACCCAACGTAGACATGATCGCTGACTACATGAAAAATCACCCCAATTCTAAGGTAGTTATCAAAGGTTATGCATCTCCCGAAGGTAACGAAGAAGCTAACATCAAACTCGCTCAAAAACGTGCAGAAGCTGTTAAGGCTGCCCTCGTTAGCAAGCACAAAATTGCTGAAAGCCGCATCAGCGCAGAAGGCGCAGGCATCGGCAATATGTTCGATGAAACTTCTTGGAACCGCGTAAGCGTTTGCACTATCGACGAAAGCAAGTAATCTCAAACTTACTCTCAGATAGGAGAAAAATCCACATTACCTCCTGCCACTTTACCGTGGCGGGAGGTTTTTTATCAAAGTAACGAACAAAACTGCTATTTAATCGTTATTATTAATAGGTAGGGATGCAATCCCGCCATAGTATTTTTATAAATGGATCCATTATACTCTAACATCATAGGCTATCTTGCGAGCATCTGCATGATATTCGGATACCTGCCACAAGCAATTGAGACGATAAAGACACGTGACACCGAAGGCATAGCCCTACCGACATTCTGCATGATGGGACTTGGCGGTTTATTCTTCATCATCCAAGGCGTGATGTTGGATAATATGCCGTTGGTGGTGACCAATGTCATTACAACATTGTGCTCTGTGACAATCTTTGTCATCAAGATAAACAATGACCGCAAGAAAAAGAAGAAATAAGACACTGATAATCATAAGTTAAATTCCTCTTATATAGTTAATTATTGATGCGCTGCGGCTCCACAGGTGAGAGTTCGCAGCGCATTTTATGTGTAAAAAAGCCAATAGTACTTACTAAATAATTTTCAAAACTCAGTTCAAGTTTAGAAAAATTTCTAACGAATAGGGTAGATTTAAGCCGATTGATTAGTTAAATAAATATAACAAATTTCGTTTTTAAGAAAATATTTTTCATTCGTAACAATTTATATACTTAAATTTGTGAACGAATCTAATCACCCAATTCATACCTAAAAACGAATTATGAGCAAAAAGTTCTATCTATTCCTGACAATACTCCTGATAGGGATGCAAGCGGCAGTAGCGCAGACCATCAACGTATCGGGTACTGTTGTCGATGTCAACGGCGAGCCTATAACCGGCGCTAATGTCGTTGAAAAAGGGACCAAAAATGTCCGGGTAACAGACATTGATGGTAAGTTTTCTTTTAACAACCTCAAATCAACGGCAACTCTTGTGTTCTCGTACGTTGGCATGAAAACGACAGAATTATCTGCCAAAGCCAAAATGCAAGTAGTGCTTGATGAGGATTACAAACAACTCGACGAGGTTATCGTTGTCGCTTTCGGTGAGACCAAGAAATCATCATTCACCGGTTCGGCAACCGTAGTCAAGAGTGAAGAGTTGGAGAAACGCCAGTTGACCAATGTCTTCAGCGGACTTCAAGGTCAAGTTGCAGGTTTGCAAGTCGTGGACAACTCGGGTGACCCGAACTCAACACCGACACTGCGCATCCGCGGTCTTAGTTCAATCAATGCGTCAACTGACCCGTTGATTATTGTTGACGGTGCACCTTATGACGGCGGTTGGAACAACCTCAACCCTAACGACGTTGAGAGTGTAACTGTCCTGAAAGATGCCGCATCAAATGCCCTCTACGGCGCACGCGGTGCTAACGGTGTCATCATGGTAACGACCAAGAAAGGTAGCGCAGGCGAAGCAACAATCAGCCTTGATGCCAAATGGGGCGTAAACACACGCGCATACGTCGAATATGACCTCATTGATGACCCTGCCGAATACTATGAAATGTTCTATAAGGCACATTACAACGCCAATATTCGCGATAAAGGCATGACACCCTACGAAGCTCACGTTGCCGCAAACAATGTCATCGGCAAGACTTCGGCTGAAGGTGGTGTGGGTTATATCAGCTACGCAGTGCCCGATGGTCAATACCTTATCGGTACAAACGGCAAGCTCAACCCGAATGCCACTCTCGGCAATCGTATATATTACAATGGTCAAGTCTACACAATCACGCCGGATGATTGGAAAGGTGAAGCATTCCGCAATAGCTTGCGACAAGAATACAACTTAAACGTCACCGGTGGCACAGACCGCTTTAACTTCTATGGCTCTCTCGGCTACTTAAGCAATGACGGTATCATCTACAACTCTGACTTGGAACGCTATACCGCTCGTTTAAAAGCAGATTATCAAGCTAAAAAGTGGCTCAAAGTTGGTGCAAATATCAACTTCTCTGACCGCAAGACAAACAACGCCGACACCGGCGGCAGCTCTGTCTTTGGCATCGTAACCTCAATGGCGCCGATTTATCCTATCTACCTACGTGACGGCGACGGCAACATTATGACAGACGAACACGGCAAAATGTATGACTATGGTGCTGGTGAGAATGGCGGTCTGCAACGTCCTATCCTTGAGCGTTCAAACTTCCTACAAACAAGCCAGTTGAACATGGACCAAACAAAGGTTGACAACTTCAACACAAGCGGCTATGTTGACTTCACACCGATAGACGGATTAAAGATTACAATCAACGGTATGCTCTCCGAATACGAGAGTCATAAGACCGAAACCACACAACCGTTCTATGGTTCAAATGCGCTCGCCTACCCCGGCGGCTATGTTTACAAATATGAGTACAACAACAAGTCACTCAACTTCCAACAAATTGCAAACTACAGCCGTGAATTTGGCAAGCACAGTGCTTCATTGATGGTCGGTCACGAATACTATAAATATAACACCTCAACACTTTGGGGCACACGTCAGAATATGTATTCATACTTTGATAGCCAAGACCTCAACGGTGCAATTACAATCTTGAAGAACGGTAACTCCTCAAGCAGATACAACACTGAAGGTTACTTCACTCGTGCGCTCTATGACTACGCAAAGAAATATTACGCATCAATCTCATATCGTCGCGACGCATCATCACGCTTCCATCCCGATTGCCGTTGGGGTAACTTCTACTCTTTCGGCGGCGCATGGGACGTCAGCAAAGAGGAATGGTTCAAGCCTTCATGGGTTGACATGTTGAAGTACAAAATTTCTTGGGGTCAACAAGGTAATGACGGTATCGGCAACTTCCTTTATACAGACACATACGAAATCACAAACTCAGGCGGCAACATCGGTCTTACCCTCTACAATGTAGGTAATCCCGACATCACATGGGAAACCAACAGCAACTTCAACACAGGTATCGACTTTGACTTGTTCAAGTCGCGACTGAGCGGTACCGTTGAATTCTTCTCTCGTAAGACCACAGATATGCTCTGCTATGTTTACGTTCCGCTGTCAAACGGTTATAACGGCACATACGACAACATCGGCGATATGCTTAACCGAGGCGTTGAAATCAGCTTAGATGTTAATGTAATCCGCACTAAGGACTTCAAATGGAACATCAATGTCAATGCCACTCACTACCGCAACAAGGTGACAAAACTTAACGAAGACAACCGTGGCTATGACCTCGACGGTCACGCAGGATACACCAACGGCAGCTACTTTGTCGGTGAAGGTTTGTCATTCTATACTTGGCGCTTGAAACAATATGCCGGAGTTAACGAATCAGGTAACTCACTGTGGTATTACACCGACGAGAACGGTGACCGTCAAACAACAACGACATGGGCAAATGCCGACTATTATTATTGCGGCAAAGCTGACCCGGACTTGTACGGCGGTTTCGGCACAAACTTCAGCTATAAGGGCTTTGACTTCAGTGCAACATTTAACTATTCAATCGGCGGTCTCGCTTATGATGGCGGCTATGCAAGCTCAATGGGCAACCCCTCAGTCAGCTTGACAGGACGCACCTATCACCGCGACCTCTACAACGCATGGTCAGAAGACAACACGTCATCAAACATTCCGCGTTTCCAATACGCAACACTCCAACCTGATATCACAGCGTCTTATGTATCCGACCGTTGGTTGACCAATGCAAGCTATTTGACACTGCAAAACATCAACATCGGCTACACCTTACCTACAAAAGCAACTCGCAAATTAGGTTTGAAGAAATTGCGTGTCTACGCCACTGCCGATAACATCTACTATTGGAGCAAACGTAAAGGTTTTGACCCGCGCGGCTCATTCAGCGGCAGCACCAGCACAAGCTCATATTCACCCGTGAGAACAATCACAGGCGGCTTCAACGTACAATTCTAATCAATGCTAAAACAAAAAGATATGAACAAATATATATCTAAATCTTTGTTAGCTGTCTGCACGGTTGCCGCTATGGGAACAACCGGCTGCATCGAGGAGGAATTCCCGACAACGACAGCTACACCGGAGCAAATCGAGGCTTCATCTAAGTCTTATGAGTATATGCTCAACGGCTTGGCAGGCTTCTTCCTTGACTATTGCACTTACGGCAGCAGCTCTGTCGCTTACATGGACTGGGGCTTCCCTTGCCAAATGTTCATGCGCGAAGTGCAAGGCGAAGATTTCCCGATTTACAACAGTACATGGAACTACTGGTCATTCCTTGAAGCAGCCAACAGCTTGACTTACGGCTACTACTATACATTCTATTACTACTACTCATTCATCAAGAATGCCAACAACATGATTGGAACTGTAACACCGGAGGAAGCAACCTCTGACCAGTTACACTACCTCGGCTCAGCTCACGGCTACCGTGCTATGTGCTACTTGGACTTGATGAGATGTTATGAGTACAAAGAAACCGGTTTTGCAACTCTTGACGATGAAGCAACGGCAGACAATATCTATGGATTGACAGTGCCCATTGTAACAGAAAAGACTACAATCAAGGAAACACAAAACAATCCGCGCGCGCCGTTCTACACAATGAACCGCTTCATCATGACAGACCTCAACCGTGCTGAGGAATACGTCAAAGGATACACACGCGCATCAAAGCAATATATCGACCTTAGCGTAATCTATGGTTTGAAAGCGCGTCTGTGGTTGGATATGGCATCACGCTTCGATGATAAGCCTGATATGTTGTCAGAGCAACTCTCTCACGAGGGCGACAATGACGGATATGATGACTTGAACGTGCACACAGCTCTCGATTGCTATACTAAAGCAGGTGAATACGCCAAACTTGCTCAATCAGGTTATAGCCCATTGACTGAAGAACAGTGGACAAGCGCAGAAAACGGCTTCAACAATGCCGATTCTCAAGATTCTTGGATGTTGGCTGCGCGTTGCACATCTATCGAGCAAATCAATTCAAAATACTTCTGCTTCCAAGGTCAAGTATGCTCAGAGCCTACATGGGCTATGCCTCAATATGGTAGCGCATTCCGCTGCATCAGCTCTGCGCTTTACAAGACAATGCCTGACGGTGACTGGCGCAAAGTCAGCTGGATTGCTCCCGAAGACGGTGGCAAATCTGTTTTACCTGAGAAATATAACACCTTGACACGCTCATTGACGATCAAATCACTTCCGGCTTATGCCAACCTTAAATTCCGCGTTGGTGGCGGTCTCAGCGGTCTGTCAGAGTCTAACGAAGGTCTGATTGCCGATGTTCCCGTTATGCGTATGGAGGAAATGAAGTTCATCGAGATTGAAGCTCAAGCGCACACACAAAGCGTGGCAGCAGCGGCTGACGCTTTACAGACATTCGTCAATACCTATCGCTACACAGACGGCTCATACAAATGCACCGCAACAGATATGTCATCATTCATCACAGCAATGATGATACAGAAGCGCATCGAGTTCTGGGGCGAAGGTATCACATACTTTGACTACAAGCGTTTGCGCCTCGCTGTAACTCGTACTTATGACGGCACTAACCACCTTGCATCATTCCGCCTTAATTCAAAAGAAGGCTATGTTGCACCGTGGATGAACTACGTGCTTCCTGAGGGCGAACAAGACCAAAACGTCGGCATCCTCAGTCTTAACCCCGACCCGACAGGTATCGTTACTGCCGAATAATCATTTAACAATCTAACAATCCGAACATTATGAAAATCAAATCATATATATACTCAGCAGTCGCAATCTTGGGTCTATCGCTGACCTCCTGCGGCAATGACTTTGAGTATCAACAGGGTGAGCAGGTTGACGAGAATTGCATGACTGTCTACTTCACAGATAGCAACGACGCTATCACGATGATGACAGAAGAAGAATTTGCCGAAAACCCGACACTCACAGTCGAAGTATCACGTCTGAAAACAGACCAAGCAGCTTCAATTCCCGTAATTGTAGACTCTAAAGATGATGTCTTTACAATTCCGTCAACGATAGAATTTGCTGCAGGTGAAGCTACGGCTCAACTCATCGTATCAATGAGCGAAATTGATGCTGCGCAGACACACAGTTTCAGCATCCACATCCCTTCAGAATATGTTAACCCATATCTTGAACTGAACGGCTCAGACAAATACATCGGCTCTGTACTTATCGCTAAGTGGGTTAAAGCTATACAGAACATTCGCAACACTATGACAAATTCAAGCGATGAATATGTACAAGCAGATACATACTCAGATTTGTACTGGTTGCAAGGTCTTAACCGCTATCGCATCACCAACTTCCTCGGCTCAGGCGTTGACTTGACATTTGAATTAGGCAACTCAAGCGACAATGTCTATGACGTGTCAAATATCAATACATGGCACGGCACAATGGACCCGCTTGACCACTACTATTACCGCACATACTCATGGTATCTCCGCGATGACGACAATAACAACGCATCATGGAAGTCAGATTCAAACTATCCCGGCATCAACCGCTTAGCTATCTATTACGGATATGACTACGGATATGGTCACTTCTGGTATCTCGGTCCTAACATGAGCGGCGAGGAATACGGCGCTTGGTTGCGCACTTATGTCTCTTTTGATGACGGCACAGCTGACTACTGCTATTCAATGCTTTACTGGGATGAAGACGACATTCTCATTAAGAGCCTATAAGTCTGACACTCTATTAGATAATATTTAATATTCAGAAAAGATATGAAACTTCAAAATATCGCTAAACTGTTAATTGCCGCGACATTCGCCACAACAATGCTCACGGCATGCGGTGACGACGATGTGGTAAAAACACCATTAGACACACCGTCGGCAACAGTGACAGACCAATCATACACAACTCTGTCGTTCAGCTGGGATAAGGTGACAAATGCCACACAATATGCTTATGAGTTGCGCGACCCGTCAGGTGAATTGGTTGCAGGTGACGTAACAAACGGCACTACGGTAACATTCACCGGGCTCAATGATGACACTCAATATACTCTTGATGTGTGGGCTTTTGCCGCACTTTACAGCGACAAAAACGAGACTTCAAAGATTGCGTCATTGACAGCTCGCACAGCTGCCAAGACACCTATCGCAGCGCCTCAAAATCTCACAGCCTCGGTTTCGGGTACAACAGCCACAATCAAGTGGGATGCCGTTGAGAATGCAACAAGCTATCGCTATAGCTACGTTGTCAACTACGTTGAAACAACAGGAACTGTTAACACCAACTCGTTGACAATCTCTGACCTTGTCGGGGGCACTTACTCAGTGTCAATATATGCCGTACCGTCAGCCAACAGCTTAAAGGAATCGCCGGCAGCGACTGTCAGCTTCACATACGAAGAGACGACATCTAACGAATTGTGGCGCAAGACAGGCAAGTACACCAGCCTTGACTATGACGACACTTATGACGTTGATATCGTGGCATTAAAAGATGGCAGCTACAAACTTGAGGCGTGGGGCGGATATCCCGGCTATGACTTATGCTTTGTTGTTGACGCAGCAGGCAACATCACAATCACAGCGCCACTGTATGATGGTTATGCAAGCTATCAAAGCCAAGGTTACTACTATGCATACATGAGCGAAGACTATATGGTTTGCTTCTACTGCAGCAGTGCCTACGCATACAGTACACTGACAGGTGACAGCACCGGAGGCAAAATCCAACTCTACCGCTTCTATCCTGACGGCTACGACACATTTGTCTGGTAAGACATTAGATTATACCAAGCCAACGCCCGATGTCAACTCCGACATCGGGCGTTATTATTATAAAGCCATACGATTATTATAAAGCCATACGATTATTATAAAAACCAAGTTATCTAAAGCGATTTTAGCGGATTTTAGCGGCATTAAGAGGACAAAACAAGCCCGAAATATATGTAATACTTCGGGCTTATTAGCAGAGCCTTAAATCGACTCTATATGCGTTTACTTGTATATCTTTATCTACAGAGAGAAACGATGAAAACTATTGTTTATCGTATATCTCGAAGGGTGAGTTCTTAGATTTAAACTCCGGAACTGTTGATTTCATCAAGCGGACCATATCAGGTATTTCAACCTTAACAGCCAACTCAGCGAGACGATCAACAACAGACTTAGCCTCATCAAAGTCATAGCTGCGAACCTTTGCGATGAAGATACTGTCGTGGTCGGTCGGAATAGTATTCTCTTTGGTTGCAAGGACTTCTTCATAGAGCTTTTCGCCGGGGCGCAAGCCTGTGTATTTAATTTCTATATCCTGACCAAGTTTCAAGCCGGCAAACTTAATCATCTGCTCAGCAAGGAAAGAGATCTTGATTGGCTTACCCATATCAAAGACACAGATTTGATTACCGTTAGAGATTGTAGCTGCTTCCATCACCAAGCGACATGCTTCGGGGATAGACATGAAGAAACGAACAATATCGGGGTGTGTCACGGTGACAGGACCCCCGGCTGCAATCTGAGCATTGAAGTGGGGTATCACAGAGCCATTAGAGCCAAGTACATTACCGAAGCGTGTTGTGACAAATTTCGTTCTACCTTTAATCTTGCCCTGCTCGACAGCCAAGCCAAGTGACTGCACATATATCTCGGCAAGACGCTTGGTGCACCCCATAATGTTAGTCGGGTTAACAGCCTTGTCAGTAGAAATCATAACCATCTTTTCGACATCATATTCGAGACACTTATCAGCAACATTGCGAGAGCCGTCAACATTTACACGTACAGCTTCACAAGGATTCTCCTCCATCAATGGCACGTGCTTATAGGCTGCGGCATGAAAGACAATTTGAGGACGATACTTGCTGAAAACAAAGTCGAGACGATTAAGGTGACGCACATCGCCGATAATGGGATAGAATTTCAACTCAGGGAAAGTATCTTCAAGCTCCAAGCGGATGTTGTGCAATGGAGTCTCAGAGTTGTCATATAAGACCAAATCTTTGATGCCAAATGTAGCAAGTTGGCGACAGAGTTCAGAGCCAATTGAGCCGGCAGCACCTGTTACCAAGATGGTTTTACCCTTAAAATTGGCAATGATTTCATCGAGAGAGATTTTGATTTCCGGACGACCGAGGAGGTCTTCAATCTTAATCTTGCGGATAGCCTTCTCCGGGACTTTACCGTCTTGCACCTTGTCGATAGACGGAGCGATAAAAATCTCGCATTTTGCACTATCGCAATAAGTCATAAGGCGCTCGCGCTCGTTCTTAGCATCCACAGAGTGGGCAAAGAGTATCGCGTTGGCGTTAGCAAGGTCAAGAATATCTTTGAAACTTGCTTCATCTTTAAATGCAAAGATAGGCAGACCTTGTATTTTATGGTCAACTAATCTGTCGTTATCAGTGATAAATCCCTTGACGGCATAATCAGGTGACGTTTGGAGACGTGAAACAAAAGAAGCTGCTTTATAGTCGATACCGTAAATGAGCACACGCTTACGGCTTGAGTTGCTTTCATTGAGATACTTGACCAATATGTCATAGCACACGACCATGCCGACACGGATAAGTATCAGCATTGACAGCGTAACGGGGAAATCAATGAGCACAAAAGCTCCGAGCATCTTGAAGCTGTGAGCATCAACATTAAACAAGAGCAATATGATAAACATCAAGATTTCCTTGCCGACACTTGCTAAAGTGACAGGGTATAATTCACGCAGAGTTGAGTAGCGGATAATAGCTCTATAAGACTTGGCTACGCGGACAAACGCGAGCGTTGAAACAAATACACCGACAAACCATATTAGCAGAAAGTTTGCGCTGTATTCCAACGTAGGGATAAGCAGACCGGCTATCAATAGCGTTATGAGCGATGCGACAATCGACACCACTTCATCCAACGCCATTACGACACGAGTCTTGAAGTATTTGTGAACACTCCTTTGCTTGTTTATCTTGGCAGCAGCTTTTCTAATTAATGTGTCAAACATAAAAGTACAGTAAATTAAGACGTTGTAAAGTAAGTCTTAGCATAGTCAAAATAGGAAGCATCATATACTCAAGCATTAAACAATTCACATCACTAACAATTTTATTTCCTGTGCTTTAATGTCATGGAGTAGATTCTAATTTTTAATGATTGAGTATAAGCACTTACATATTCCAACCGCCAAATCACGCATAATTCGGCATTAATATAGTGAGTCTTCCATAGGCTCAGACATATATTTGTGCAAAGATAACTGAAAAAATCCGATTTTCGGCATGCCGGATAGAAAAAAAAAAAAAAAAATAAGCAAAATTTAGTACATTTTAGGATTTGTAGAACAAATTTTTCAATTATAGCCTGTGATGCAATATTTTAACAACTACCTATCAGATTTTTTCAGTAAATTTGCGTTGACTAACCAAATCTTCAATTTTTCGTATGAGAACAATTGTAAAATCTTTAACATTAACCCTTTTAATACCCTATATGACTATGGCTTCAGAAGCGCAACAGCCGGTCAAAGATGGCAACAAATATGTGCCGTATGAAGAGCGAACCGGCAACGAATCGGTAGTTTATTTTACACGTAATCTCAGTCCCGAAGGGCTTATCAAAGCCTATGAGCAAGTCAATGCCAACATCGAAGGCAAGACTGCTGTCAAGCTCCACACCGGTGAGCAAAACGGGCCGAACATCATCCCAAGCGCATGGGTCAAAGAACTATTCGCAAAGGACCTCAAAGATGCAACAATCGTTGAGACTAACACCTATTATGAAGGCGACCGCTACACCACAGAACAACACCGCGAGACTTTAAAGGTCAACGGTTGGACCTTCTGTCCGGTCGATATACTTGACGAGGATGGCACGACTTTGTTCCCGATAAACGGCGGCAAGTGGTTTGAAAATATGTCAGTAGGTGGACACTTGCCAAATTACAACTCATTGGTAGTGCTGACTCACTTCAAAGGTCACACCATGGGCGGCTTTGGCGGCAGCAATAAGAACATCGGCATCGGTTGTGCAGACGGTCGTCAAGGCAAGGCATGGATTCACACCGTTAAGGGCAGCGATGACCAATGGAGCATAGCAGAGGAAGAATTTATGGAGCGCATGACCGAATCGACAAAATCTGTCATCGACCACTTCGGCAAGCACATCACCTATGTCAACGTGATGCGCAATATGTCTGTTGACTGTGACTGCGCAGGCGTGACAGCAAGCCCGGTTGTGACACCAAATGTTGGTATTTTATCGTCAACTGACATCTTGGCTTTAGATCAGGCTTGTGTTGATATGATTTACGCGATGACCGAAGCTGAGCATCACGATATCGTTGAGCGCATAGAGACACGTCACGGCTTACGCCAATTATCATATATGAAAGAGCTCGGCATGGGCAACAATCGCTATGTGCTTATCGACCTCGACAACGGCGGCAAGCGCATCACAGCAGCCGAAGCCGTTAAAGGACTAAAGCCATTCACCCCTGAGAAATAAGCATTTACACACGATTATAGACTTAAAAAGCGGGCTTGCCTTGATTGAGGCAAGCCCGCTTAATTTTTATTCAGTTACGTCTCAGATTATTTAATCAAACTTGAGATGTTGAAGTTGCTGAATTCGAGGTCAGAAGCTGCTTTAGAAGCGAGGCTGCTGTCGAGGTTGATAGCCTTGCTGAGGCTTGAGAGTACAGATGACTCGTTGTTAGTACGTGCAGCGAGGATAGCTTGCAAGTAGTAAGTTGTAGCGTCAGCGTTGGTGATGTTAGAGAGGGTCTTTTGAGCTGAGCTGTAGTCCTTAGTAAGGATTTGAGCAAGAGCAGCGTTGTTGGTATTGCTGTTACCGAAAGCGCGAGCAGCTGCTGCGTTGTCACCTTGTTTGAGGTAGTAAACGCCGAGAGCATCGCCGAGTTCGCTTACACCTGCAGCAGAGCCGAAGAGTTTGTTAGCTTCGCTGTAGTTGTTGTTGAGAAGTTCAACAAGACCTTGGTTCATCTTAGCTTCAGAGCTTGAGGGAGCGATAGATGCTGCTTTGTCAAATGAAGTCTTAGCGTCAGAATATTTACCGTTTACATATTGAGCAAGACCGAGGTCATTCCAAGTGCGGTAATCTTCAGGATAAAGTTTAGCTGCAGCAGCATAGATTTGTTCGCGTTGAGCATTGTCGTCAGTCAAGGTAGCGCAGTAGAGAAGTTCTTCAACAGAGAGAGAAGAAGGATCTGATGCGAATGCTTGTTTGATTTGCTCGTCGCTCTTACCAACTACGTCAATAGAAGCTGTGATGCGAGAGTAACGCAATTGGGGAAGGATTTGCTCAGCAAGTTGTTCAAATACAACAGAGAGGTTACGGATTTCAGTTTCGCGTTGTTCGGGGTCTTTGTACAAGTCGAGAACTTTCAAGATAAGCTCTTTGTCTTGGATATTGCTTTGAGCAACGAGAGTTTGGAAGCCTTCCCAGTCTTGAGGAGTGAATTGAGATGTAAGTTCACCAAATTCAGTGATTTTATCTTTCTTGAGTTGTTTGTTAACGTAATCTTTGGTGCTCTTTTCACGATTTTCAGAAAGAGTAGTGTTGTATTTCACACCACCATCAGGAGAAGCGTAAGAAGAGATGTTGATTTCGTTGAGCACGCGAGAAGTGTCAGCGTTAGCAGCTTTGATTTCCTTTTGGAGTTCAACCATAGCATCAGAGTTGAGCTCGCCAGCGCGAACATTAGCTTGGTTGATAAGGAACTTGATGTCAGCAGCATACTTCTCGTTGATAACGCGTTGGAAAGCGTCAGAAGCGAGAGCGGGTTGTACTGATTTAGCATCAGCCAAAGTAGCAGTAGCGATAACGCCGTCAGCAACCTTTACGCGAGGCAAAACATATTGTTTGCTGCCTTGAGTAACGGCGAAAGCGAGTTCGAGTTCGCTCTTTGCCATTTCGGGTTGATAAACGAAGCTAACGGGGATAGTAACATTGCCACCATATTCATAGTTGATAACGGGAGCATTGCCACGAACTTTTTCACCTTGGAAAGTGTAGGCTTGAGAAGCCACCTCTTGTCCATCGAAAACCAAATAAGGAGTAACAGTAACAACAGCGTCCTTAACGAAGAATTTAGCCGGTACTTGACCTGTTACAGTAGCAGGAACTTTTTCACCCACAACTTCAAGGGGATTAGGGTTAGTGGTGAAGTAGTCAGAGCTGAACTGACCGAGCTTCTTACCGCAAGAGGTAAATGCTACCGCTGCGCCTAACGCCATGATGTAACAAACTTTAAGTTTCATAATCAGGATGTGATAAATTAATTATGTTATTTATGATATTATTCACACTACGGAATTATCGTGCAAATATAGCGATTTTTTTGACGTTACGTCATATTTAAATTCTTTATTTTCTGTTTTTATTGAAATTTTTCTTTAAAAGCCCCAAAATTTTCACCGCATTGATGATATTACGAGTCTGACATTATTTTATAAGTCGCAAGTATCATGCAAATTTGATGATTTTTGAGTCATAATATCTCTGAGATATTTTGATGCAAATTTTTTATTTGGAAAAGTGATAAACTTCTTATAACTTTGCCGGCTGAAAAATTGCCGCTTGGTAATGAGGTAATAGTTTGCAGTTTACGACTTGACTATCATTTTATTGCAGCACTAATTGAATATATACTACTTAACAAATAAACTCAGAAATCGTGAAAAAATTATTCGTATCATTTGCCGTACTCGCTGCTATGTGCATGGCATCTTGCAGCAGCTCTGACAACAACGCAGAAGGTGAAGCTACTGAAGAAGAAGCTGTTGAAACCGTTGAAGGCGCCGAAGAAGCTCAAGAAGCTCCCGAAGTTGAAAGCTCAGAAGTTGTTGCATTGAGCCAACAAGCAGCATCTTGCTCTACTCTCGAAGATGCTCAAAAACTCGTCGTTGACGTTAAAAACAATGTTAACAAGCTCATTCATGAAGGTCGCGTTGAAGAAGCAAAGGCTTATCTTAACGCCGTTGCTCCCTCAATTTCGGCTAAATACCCAGAACTATCATCAAAACTTGACAAGATTGGTCAAGTAATTTCAGCTGCATCTTCAGAAACAGTTGACGGTGCAAAAGACGCAGCTAAGCAAGTTGCAGAGTCAGCAGCTAATGACGCAAAAGCTAAAGCTGACGAAGCTGTTCAAAACGCAAAGGATAAAGCTAACGAGAAAACTAATGCCGCTGTTAACGAAGCAGCGAACAAAGTTAAAGACAAATTGAAACTCTAATTTGTTACGTCCCATAAAATTAAGACGGGCAGCGGCCGCACGGTTGCTGCCCGTTTGTTGTTAATCGGCTGCGGTAGGGAATTTTAATATAAAGAATTGCAATTATTTCGTTGCTTTTGTGTAACTTTGCTTATTGAAATGTATCTGTCTAATTATTAATTAAACCCAATATAACTGAGCCGATGAGAAAATGGCGTATTGAAGACAGTGAAGAATTGTACAACATCAAAGGATGGGGGCGCAATTACTTCTCTATCAACGATAAAGGTCACGTTATGGTCACTCCGCGTCAAGGCTATGCCAGCGTTGACCTCAAGGAGATAATGGACGAACTAAAGGTGCGAGATGTCTCTGCCCCGGTATTGTTGCGTTTTCCGGACATCCTTGACAATCGCATTGAGAAAATCTCTAATTGCTTTAAGGAGGCAGCTAAAGAGTATGACTATAAGGGTAATAGCTATATGATTTACCCCATAAAGGTCAACCAGATGCGTCCTGTTGTTGAAGAAATTGTCAGCTATGGCAAGAAATTCAACATCGGTTTGGAAGCCGGTTCCAAGCCTGAATTGCACGCTGTTTTGGCGACGAACATCGCCGAAAACGCGCTTATCATTTGCAACGGTTACAAAGATGAGAGCTACATCGAGTTGGCATTACTTGCCCACAAGATGGGTCGCCGCATCTATCTCGTTGTCGAGAAGCTCAATGAGCTAAAGCTAATTGCTGACATCTCTAAACGCCTTAAAATCAAGCCCAACGTAGGCATTCGCATCAAACTCTCAAGCACAGGCTCAGGCAAATGGTCTGAGAGTGGCGGCGACCAGTCAAAGTTCGGTCTGAACTCATCAGAACTGCTTGAAGCCCTCGACTTCATGGAGCGTCGCGACATGAAAGACTGCTTGAAGCTGATTCACTTCCACATCGGCAGTCAGATAAACAAGATACGCGTTATCAAGAACGCCTTGCGCGAGGTTACACAATTCTATGTGCAACTCTGCAAGATGGGTTTTGCCATTAGCTTTATAGACATAGGTGGCGGCTTGGGCGTTGACTATGACGGCACTCGCAGCTCGTCAAGCGAAAGCTCGATGAACTACTCAATTCAAGAATATGCCAATGATGCCGTATCAGCCATCGTTGATGCCTGTCAGAAACACGATCTCCCCCACCCCAATGTCATCACAGAGAGCGGTCGCTCACTGACAGCGCACCACTCTGTGCTCATCTTTGAGGTGCTCGAAACGACACAATTGCCGGTCTGGAAAGACAACATGGAGCTCGAAGCTGACGCTCACGAGCTGTCACGCGAACTTTATGACATCTGGGATAAACTTGACCAACAACGCTTGTTCGAGAGCTGGCACGATGCGCTGCAAATCCGCGAGGAAGCCCTCGACCGCTTCAGCCTCGGCTTACTCGACCTGAGAACACGCGCCGAAATCGAGAAATTATTCTGGTCAATAGCACGCGAAGTTGGCGAAATAGCAGCTTCGATGAAACACGTGCCTGAAGAGTTGCGCAAGATTTCAAAGATGATACCTGACAAGTACTTCTGCAACTTCTCACTGTTCCAATCCCTACCCGATTCATGGGCTATAGACCAGATATTCCCTATCATTCCTATCTCACGACTTGACGAAAAGCCAACGCGCACCTGCACGCTGCAAGATATGACTTGCGACTCAGACGGCAAGATTGCGAGCTTCATTGCTCCGCAAGGCACAGCATCATCACTGCCCGTGCATCCGCTGCGCCAAGGCGAGCCATACTACCTCGGTGTGTTCCTCGTTGGTGCTTACCAAGAAATCCTCGGCGATATGCACAACCTATTCGGCGACACCAACGCCGTGCATATTGATGTCTACAAAGACCGCTATGAGATTGACCAAGTTATCGAAGGTGAAACCGTTGACGAAGTCCTCGACTACGTTCAATTCTCAGCAAAGAAACTTGTGCGCAACGTTGAAGCATGGGTGACAGCATCAATGAAAGCCGGCACCATCTCTCCGGAGGAAGGTCGCAACTTCATCAGCACCTACCGCTCAGGTCTATTTGGTTACACCTATCTCGAACGCGACTAAAGGAATGTCACGCTATTTCATGCACCTTGCCTATAATGGCAGCAGCTTTCACGGTTGGCAATCACAGCCTAACGCCGTCAGCGTGCAATCCACAATAGAGCAAGCACTCGCCACCATACTGCGTCAGCCTGTACCTATCACGGGTGCAGGTCGCACTGACGCCGGCGTAAATGCGCGCATGATGATAGCCCATCTCGACCTGCCTGACGATATCGCAGTCACTGACAAGCTAATACTCTCACTCAATCGTCTCGTAGGTAAAGACATCGCCATCTACTCAATCAAGAAAGTTCACGCCGACGCTCACGCACGCTTTGACGCCACAGAACGCACCTATCACTACTTTGCGCACACACGCAAAGACCCATTTGGCGGCACACTATCATGGCAAGCGCCCGTTGGACTTGATTTCTCCAAGATGAACGAGGCAGCTCAAAGGCTGATAGGCATACGTGACTTCACCTCTTTCAGCAAGTTACACACAGACGTAAAAACCAACATCTGCGACCTACGCTGCGCCGAGTGGCAGCAGATAGACGAATACAACTATCGCTTTGTAATCACAGCAGACCGCTTCTTACGTAACATGGTGAGGGCTGTTGTCGGCACTTTAGTCGATGTCGGACGAGGCAAGATTACGGCAGACGACGTAAGTAGCATAATTGAGCAGAAAAATCGCTGCGCCGCCGGCGTCTCAATGCCCGGCGAAGCACTTTTCCTTTGGGACATAAAATACCCCTACTACACAGTAGATTAGAGCATATAACATTTGAAAAAGGCGCGATGCTGTCACTTCTGACATCATCGCGCCTTTTTCAGATGTTATTACTATATGATTTTATTTACCCTCGTCGATAGATTGCATGAGTTTAACTGCATCAACATAGTTGGCAATGCCTTCTGCCACCTTCTTAGCGTCTTGCATTGCATGAACAACAGTTGCGGGACGGTTTGTCACATCGCCACCGGCAAATACGCCTTTGCGTGTTGTCATGCCATAGGGATATTCACGGGTAAGGACATAGCCTTTAGAGTCTACGTCAATGCCCTCAGTAGTTGAGACGATACGTGCGGCGGGTTGGCTACCAACAGCTAAGATTACGCGGTCGGCAGGAACGGTGCGAGTTTCGCCTTCGGTGTCAATGGTGATATTTTGCAAACGTGTGCCTTCACCACCTACAATATTTATAATAGAAGATTTCCAGAGGAACTTAACACCTTCAGCAACTGCGTCATCATATTCAGCACGTAATGCGCTCATCTCGTTGATAGTCTTATGGTAAACGACAGTCACCTCAGAGCAGCCCATGCGGACAGCTGAACGCGCTGCATCAATCGCGGTATTGCCACAACCAACAACAAACACCTTGTCGCCGGAGCCAACAATAACCTCACTGCGATCCATGTTGCCACTCTCATAGAGGCTCACGCGACGGAGGAAGCGGATAGCTTGGCGCACGCCGGGATGGTTGATGCCGGGAATAGTGAGGCGCTTAGGCATACCTACGCCTGTGCCCATGAAGATTGCATCATAGCCTTTTTCAAAGAGGTCATCAATGGTGAAGTCGCTACCTGCGGTAACACCGAGGTGGAAGACAACGCCGAGATTTTCGATTTTCTTGATTTCGCGTCTTACGATTTCTTTGGGCAAACGATATTCGGGGATACCATACATCAGAACGCCACCGGCTTCTGATTCCATCTCGAAGATGTCGATTGCAAAGCCTTGACGTGCGAGGTCACCGGCGATAGTAAGTCCGGCAGGGCCGCTACCGATTACGGCAACGCGACCGCGAGATTTTTCAGGAATTGCTTCGTGAGCAATGCCGGCGCTTGAATCGAAGTCAGAGACAAAGCGTTCAAGTTTGCCGATATTGATGTGCTGACCTTTCTTGCCGAGGACACAGTTACCTTCGCATTGACGCTCGTGAGCGCATACACGACTACAAACAGCGGGAAGGTTGCTGCGACCATTGATGATAGACATCGCATTACCGAAGTTACCCTTAGATAGTTCGGCAATCCAATTAGGAATATCATTGCTGATAGGACAGCCTTTTTTACAGCCGGGCACTTTGCAATTCAAGCATCGCTGTGCCTCTCTGATTGCTTCAGGAAGAGTGTAGCTTTCAGATACTTCTTTAAAATTATTTTCCATTATCGTAAATTGTTGATTTACTATAATTTATAAGACCATAATATACCGAACAAACTGCATGGCGGTATAGACTATAAGGCACGCACAGTTATAGAGATTCGATATTAAGGTCGATATACTTTTTAGGTTATATGTTTAGGGTTATTTCTTAACGCGAGCAAAATTAGTAATTTTTTTCAACTTTCGCAAATTCACATTATTAGAATAGATGCTATGCGAGATAGTGTAACTGCATTTAGACACAATTACCTCCGAATGACTCTTGGATAGCACCAAGGTCATTCGGAGGTAATAAGTTGTATATCAAAATAATGATTACTTAACCTTTAGGTTAGTAACGCCATCTTGTTTAGTGATTGTTTCACCGTTAGCGATAGCAGTCTTCACGTTGTCGAGCAACAAGCCGTCAACATGATTGAGTAGGATGCCGGCATCAGCGTTGAAGATTGAGTTCTTGATTTGAATGTTCTTAATGGGCATTTCAGGAAGACCGTTGAAGAACATCGCACGTTTTGCGCTGCGACAAGTTGTGTTGGTGATATAAATATCCTTGAATGAGGGCGTTTCCTCACTAACTGCCGGAACAGTTGCACCGGGTTTGCCACCATAGTAGAGGTCAAAGATGAGAGCTTCACCGGCAATATCCGTCATTTTTACATTATCAATGTAGATATTTTCAACAACGCCGCCGCGGCCACGAGTTGACTTAAAGCGGAGACCAACATCTGTGCCAATGAATACACAATTGCGAACTGCGATATCCTTTGCGCCGCCCGACATTTCAGAGCCGATTACAAAGCCACCATGACCATGATAAACGGTGCAACCGTCTACCAAAACATTTGCGCACGCAATGCCACGGTCGCGACCATGTTTATCCTTGCCTGACTTGATACAGATAGCATCATCACCAACGTCAAATGAGCTATTGACAATCAACACGTTTGTACAAGACTCTGCGTCAATACCGTCGCCGTTTTGAGCATACCACGGATTGCGAACATTCACATTATCAACAATAACATTTTCGCAAACGAGCGGGTGGAGGTTCCATGCCGGAGAGTTCTCAAATGTTGCATCACGAAGCAACACATTCTTGCAGTTTACAAACGAGAGCATCACGGGGCGCAAGAAGTCGTGCACAATAGCATCAAGACTATCAGAACGATTCGCCATAGCCTCGCCAATCAATGACGTGTTTGCATAAACCTTAGCCACATTCTCGTTAGGGAACCAAATGTCACCTTTAGCTGTTGTAGTACCGGTTTTGGTCAAAGCCGACCACTGCGGAGCGGTCATCTTGCTCTTCTTGACAGGTCGCCAGCACTGACCGTTGCCGTTGAACGTGCCAAAGCCGGTGATAGCAATATTCTCTTTGCCGACAGCCATCAAAGGCGAAGTGGCGCGAAGTGTCTTCTCTCCCTCCCAGTCGCTCGCAATCGTGGGATAGTCTGAAAGATTCTCTGAGAACAGCACGAGCGCTCCACGGTCAAGGTGAAGCTCAACATTGCTCTCAAAGTAAATCGGACCGGTGTACCAGATGCCTTCAGGGACGATGAGCTTGCCGCCGCCCTTCTTTGCGAGATGAGCCATAGCCTTGGCAAAAGCCTCGGTGTTAGACGTCGTGCCGTCATTTACGCCACCGAAATCTTTAATGTTGACCTCATAGGCAGGGATAACGGGAGCCTTAACAGTCGGCATACTGATAGGCAGGTTTTGATAATAAGCTGAGTAGTCGCGACTTGCACAACACTGAGCTGTTGCACTCGGAGCCATAGCAGCGCCGAAGAGTGCCATAATTGCACTGATAGTAAAAAGGCGTAATTTCATGTTAAAGGGAATTTTCGGCAAATATAGCTAAAAAAAAGCAATTACCGAAGTGAATCTACACCTTGTCTTCAAACTGTAATGACTATTAACCACCTAATTTATTT
>CAYYAA010000005.1:0-40828 GCA_964469875.1 uncultured Bacteroides sp. | reverse complement strand
TAGAAAGCTCATTAGTTCCGCGTTTGGACGAGGGTTCAAGTCCCTCCAGCTCCACCAAAGGCTTGTTAGTTAAGCTAAATTTATAGCACGAGTTCGATTTTACAAATTATAAAATCGAACTCGTGCTTTTTTTAGATACATTGGGGCGGTTATTTCCCACTTGTTCCTCCAGTCCAACTGTCCACATGAGAGTTGAAATAGGACTGATTATAATACTCCACGCCATTGTATATGACGCCATTTGACGTAGCAGTCACCACAGAACCGTCAGTCAAGGTCAAAGACTTGTTGGAGGCATTGGTGCTGACGATGTAGAAGCATTTACCTACTTCATATGAGTGCCACATTCCGGGACCTGAAAAGCCGGGAAACATCAAGTCGCTTATTACGTTGGGACTCCATTCTTTGGAGACACACATTACTTCTTCATAATACCAAAAAAATCTGCTTTGTATGTCAATATTCACTGCAGAGGCACGGTCAATTGTAAACGCATTGGTTTCCTTAGATGTGCGCCGTGCTTTGCCAATAAACTTGCCGCTGACAGAGAAATTGTAGTCATAAGACTCTACATCCTCATCGTCAGAACTGCATGAGGATAGCAACGCTGTACCGATGATTGCCAAAAAAAGCATGCGTATGGCGAACAATTTTGTATTCATAAAAATTCGTGAAAGTTTGGATGCCGATGTTCTGCTGTAAGAACATAGTAATCCAGTAGAACTTTGGTTGCCGAGTTCGGTAGTCGGTGAACCAATTGGTTGAGACGTTTTTTTAGTCATAATAAATGGCGTTTATTAGATTATAAGATTTGGTAAATCATAGTAAAACTACGTCCGTCATAGCGTTGAGAGAATCTAAGGTTTTAGAATTGCTTTCATCGACATTGTTAAGAGGTAGAAGATTTTATAATCGCACTCTTTAGGAGAGCGCTTTGTGTGGCAAATATAATTAATCAATTTAAAGGTTGCAAATTTTTTTTGATAAAAAGCGCCATTAATGTTGAAGAACATCAAAAAATATCAATACAGCCGATGAGTGTGCTATATGATGAAATATTAAGAGGTCGGAAGTTCGCGAAAACTTCCGACCTCTTAATATCTTGTGTGCTTGTAATTAGCCTACAATGAGTTTTGTATCGTTGACGATGTAAATGCCTTTGGGAAGTGCGATGTGCGTTGTGCCGGCAGAGACTTTTTGTGAAGCTACTTGGACGCCGGCGGCGTTGTAGATGTTGACTTCGAGGTCATTGTTTGTGGTTACGATAACTGATGATTTGTCAGCGCTGTATGTTGCGACATCTGATGTTGCAACTTCGGCAGATGTTGTTTCGGTGTTGAGGTTGAAAGAAGCGAGTGCGCAACCATATTTGCTGTCAAGCGGAGTGATTGTGGTATCGCTACCTGAGAATGTGAATGCTTTGTTGCCGCGGATGCTGACTACAAGGTTATTGTCAGTGAGCACGCAACCTGCTGCTGTTGTCGGAGAGCCACCACCGTTGATGAGTGATTGTTGTTCGGTGAGTTTCAGTTCGTTGCCGCTGTATTGGTCAACAAAAACGCCGACTGTTGCATCCATAACGTAGCCGAATGCGTAGAGGTTGTTGTTGTATTTGAAAACGTCAAAGTAACCGCTGATTTTGCCGGAGTTGTTTTGAGCGACAGCATCAGTCCATGTTCCATCAGTTGCAGAGCATCTGATAAGGAAACGGTCGAGCATTGTTGTTGCAGATGCGATTTGAGCTTCTGAAGCACCGGCGGGTGCGAAACCTCCTTTGACGAGACCTAAGAGGTAAATTTCGTTGTCAATTACGCGGATAGCTTTGGCTTGTGTTGTGTGTTTGCCATCAGTAGTAAAGCCGAAAGGTTTAACGTATTGGAGATAGTTAACTGTGAGGTCTTCAGAGACACAGCCATACATTAGACCGTCGAGGTCGTTTTCGAGTGTGATTGATTTGTCACCAATGGTTAAATTTGCGTCAGCATCGCCTTGTACGTTACCGAAGAAGTAGATTTTGCCGTTGTCGTAAGCGAGGCCTGAGATTTGTTCGCGGGTAACTTTGCCTGAAGCTTTAACTTGAGCAACGAAATCGCCTTCGCTGTTGAGTTTAACGAGGAATAGGCCGCCGGAAGTGGTGCTTGAGGTGACATTACGAGGTTGAAGAATATAGTGAGAATTTTTCTCGCCGGTGAATACCATCGGTGCGCGGAAGTTACCACCGATGTAGATGTTGCCGTTAGCGTCAACAGTCAGACCGTAAGGTGTAACGGCATCGGTAGTTGCTTTGTCTGTGCCTTCGATGGGCAGTTCGTCCATAGCAAATTCGCGAACCCATTGTACAGCGCCTTCGCTTGAAATCTTGATGAGGACTGTGTTGTAGGTCCAATTAAGGGTAGGGAATTCGGGGAAGTCAATTTCAGCGCCGGTAGCGTCAACGAGTTGTGGCTCGGCGTATGAAGTTGCAGCTTGTTGAGAAGCGCGTGGTTTAGCCAAAACAACAACGCCGCCATCGGGAGTAGCAATTACAGAGCCTGTACCAGCGTCAAAGTAACCGTTTTTAGAGTAGACAGCCCAAACTTTTTTGCCGTCATTGTCGTGCTTGATAACCAAAAGGTTGCGACCTTCTGTAGATGTGACAGCACCATAAGCAATTACTTCATCGCCATAGGTCAAGTTGTCGCCTTCGTTTTGTGAAGCGAAGTGGCTGTATGTTACGATGTTATTGTCTGTTGTTTTTGCGATTGCACCGATTTGGTCGTTTGCATATTTAGAGTCAATAGCATACGCCCAATTGAGAGATGGGGCTGCAGCATTAACGCAGAATAAACTGCTTGCAGTTAGGATTGAAAGTAAAAATTTCTTCATAATATTTATGGGTTTAGTAAGTACACACTAAGACGGTGCAAAATTACGAAGCAAAAAATGGAAAAGAAATACTCATTTTAGGGTATTTTGTGATGAAAATAGTTTGTGAATGTATGTTTTTGTGATAAGTTTAATACCTATTTGTAGTGATTGTGTATTTAATAATGTGTTTGTAACTTTGCAATATAAAAGAACATAGCTCAAGAAATGAGAATATTATATTTTATCTTCACATTATTTTTTGCAGTGCAATTTGCAATGGCACAGATAACGGTAAGGGGCATAGTGATTGATGCCGATGATAATGAGCCGTTAGGCTTTGCTTCGGTAGGTGTGATGCCAACACAGCAAACGATGCACGCAAGTTCGGACGGCGAATTTGCTTTCCGAACAGAGCGAGGTAAGTACACCGTTAATATTGCTTTTATCGGATATGAATCTGTGTCAAAAGCGGTTAATGTAACTCGTGATACGACGATAGTGTTTAAGCTGCATCCCACGACTGAGGTGCTGCGTGAGGTTGTTGTGACGGCACGAGAAAGTCAGGGCGCGACGAGTAGCTCACGCATAGATAAAGAAGCGATGAATCATATTCAACCGACCAGTTTCACGGATTTGCTTGAATTATTGCCCGGCAATATTTCGCAAAATCCTAATATGGGCGCAGTTAACAGTATATCATTGCGTGAGACGGGTAATTTGTCTGCTTCGGGGTCTGTGTCTACAAATAGCGACTATTCAATTTCGTCATTAGGAACGCTGTTTGTTGTCGATGGTGTCAATATGAATAATGATGCTGAAATGCAGAATGTACCAACGACAACGTCCGATGGACCGGAGGCAACGCGCAATCTGACAAACCGTGGTGTCGATATGCGCACAATATCCACAGATAATATCGAGAGCGTTGAGATTTTTCGTGGTATTCCGTCTGCTGAATATGGCAACTTAACGTCAGGATTGGTAAACATTAAGCGTATTAAGAAATCAACGCCACTGCGTGCGCGTTTTAAAGCAGATGAGTATAGCAAATTATTCTCAGTCGGGAAGGGCTTTACGCTTGGTAATCAGGTTGTAAACCTTGATGCCGGATATTTAGATTCAAAAATAGACCCGCGCAATAACTTAGAGAATTATAAGCGTGTAAATGCGTCAGCGAGGGCAAATATGCACTTTGCGAGTGATGCTGTTAATATAGATTTTGCGCCAAGTCTTGATTACACAGGTTCGTTTGATAACTCCAAAGTTGACCCTGATTTAAATTACAATAAGATTGATGAATATAAGAGCAGTTATAATAAATATGCTTTTTCATCAGAGCTTGTATTTGGATTTAATAATGTCAAATGGCTAAATTCCGTAAGTTTTAATGGCGGTGTTAGCTATGAGTCAGATAGACTCACACGTCGTAAACAGGTAGCCCCGCGTCGTGCCTCAGTCGCTCCGACAACCATGGATGAAGGTGAACACGATGGCGTTTATCTGTTGAGCGAATATATATCTAATTACGTCAGCGATGGTAAGCCGTTAAATCTTACTTTGAAACTTAAAGCTGACGGTCAAGCAGGGGTAGGAGAAATACTTAACAAATATAAGATCGGTGGTGAGTTTACCTATGCCAAGAATTATGGAGATGGACAAGTTTATGACTTGACACAACCATTGTCGGCAAGTTGGACGACACGACCGAGAGCATATAAAGATATTCCCGGATTAGCTGTGCTGTCTTTCTTTGCTGAGGATAATTTTACGGCAAATATCGGCAAGTCAATGGCGGAGTTGCAAGTAGGTTTTCGCACTATGCAATTGCCGTCTTTAGATAGCCGCTATTATCTGTCAGGTAAAGTTTATGTAGATCCGCGAGCAAATGCTGTGTGGCATTTCCCGGCTTTTGACGTTGCCGGTCGTCAGGTGAAATTGCTCGTTGCCGGAGGCTATGGTTTGACTACCAAGATGCCGACAATTGATTATTTATATCCGCAAGTTCACTATAATGATATTGTTCAGCTTAACTATTATGACACAAATAATCCGACTGAATATAGCCGAGTAAATTTGCGTACCTATATCGAAGATGCGGCGAATTATCAACTCCGTGCGGCTCGTAATCATAAGTGGGAACTTCGTTTAGGCGCAGAATTTGGTGGTAACTCGTTCTCTGTGACATATTTTGATGAACGTATGTCGTCAGGCTATAGATATTCAACAGTCTATAACTCCTATGCTTATCGCAAATATGATGCGACGGCAATTGATGCGTTGTCGCTCACGTCAAAGCCGGAGCTTGACGTGTTGCCTTATGAGGACATGAATATACTTGATGGGTATCGCAAAGTAACCAATGGAAGCCGTATAGATAAGAAAGGTGTTGAATTTCAACTGAATACGGCACGTTTTAAGCCGTTGCGCACGTCACTTACAGTCATGGGAGCATGGTTTAAATCGACGTATTCCAACTCACAGCAACTTTTTGCAACGGTTAACGATGTTGTTGGCAATCAAGCAATAAGCGATAACTATGTGGGGCTATATGATACAAATGATGGACGTGTCAATGAACAATTCAATACTAATTTCATGTTTGACACACAAATTCCGCGTTGGGGCTTGATATTCTCGACAAATATTCAGTGTATGTGGTTTGTCAAGACCACACGCTTGCGTCAGAATGGAGTGCCGGTGTCATATATTTCATCCTATGATGGCGAATTGCATGACTATGCGACAGATGTCGAGACAAATCAGTTGTTGAAGTATCTTGTGAAAACATATAATGAAGATGTTTATCGTACGCAAAAGATACCAACTGCGCTATATGTAAACTTTAAAGCGACTAAGAAAATAGGCAAGTGGTTGAAAATCTCGGCATTTGCCAATCGTATCATAGATTATTTACCGGACTATGACAGCAACGGCATAACAGTGCGTCGCACGTCAGATGCATACTTCGGGATGGAACTTAACTTTACATTATGATGAAAAAATTGAAACGATATTTTATTTTGTATTTGTTTGTAGCAGTTGTCGCTTTGACTTCATGCGATGATACGCTAAGCGGTTCATTGTCAACCGGTCAAGTTAATGTCGTAGTTAACGTGCCGAGTGAGGTGGAGCAAGGGCAGATAATATCAGAGCATTTTGATTTTAAAAATATATCTAACAGTCGCACTTATACATTTGATTCACGAGAAGGTATAGAGTTGGTTATAGGACTGTATGATGTTGATTATGAGGCTCAGGTGCAACTTGAAAATGGTGCTGTTTCGACGGCACAAGCCCACTTATATAGCGTTCAGATTTCGCAAAATGGTGTAAATAAGTTGACCTTTGATGCGTATAACAATATAGAGTCAGATGATTTGATAATAGCAGAAGTATTCTTTTCGGGAACATTACAATCATCAGGTAATCAATATTATGGCGATGACTATGTAAAGTTATATAACAATACAGACCACGTGATATATGCCGATGGCTTGACATTCTTTGAATCAAAGTTCACGACAACAGATAAGTATGACTATACACCGGATATAATGAATGAGGCGATGACGGTGCAAGCGCTTTATACAATACCCGGCAATGGCACAGATTATCCGGTGCAGCCCGGAGAGTATTTGTTACTTGCCGATACAGGCATAGATCATAGAATTTCAAATCCCAATTCTTTTGATTTGTCAAAAGCAGATTTTGAATGGTATGATGTATCATCAAATCCCAATAGCTTGGATATAGATGGACCGACAGTGACAAATTTAGATAAGTGGTATTGCTATACGTTGACATATTTTATGCTTCATAACCGAGGATTTAAGGCGTATGGCTTGGCACGTATTCCGATTGACCGTGACACATATTTGTCGGACTATTATTATACGTATGACTACGAGATGATAACGGCAGCCGGAACATTCCCGATGAGCCAGAGCTCTTATCGTTTGCCGAATGAATGGATTGTTGACGTTGTCAATTGTAGTGTTGAATCAAACTATGCATGGTGTGTATGCGCGCCGCAATTGGACTGTGGATGGACTTATTGTGGAAAAATTAATAGTGATAAGACTCGTTTCTTCCGCAGTGTTCGCCGCAAGATGCTTTACCTAAATGACAGCGGAAATCCTGTGCTAAAAGATACAAATAACTCTACGGCAGACTTTAATCCGGAGTGCATACCGTCAGAGATTGAGATACAGGGTACTGCGATTGATTTCAACGGTACGCCGTGCACGACATTGACTTATGACGGAGTAACACCGAAAGAATGATGAAAAAGAAATATATAATCATATTATGTTGCCTTTTGCCGACGCTTGCTGCTTTTGGAGCGGATACGTTGTCGGTTGTAAGTCGCAGTGTGATGTCAATGCGAGATTTACGTGAGGTGTTTCAGCAGAGTTATGACAATCCTGCTGTTAAGCAATGGATGATGTCGGTGTCGTATAGTGAGTTGGCATTATCATATAAGCATGACAGCCAGTCAGAGGCTGTCAATCCGCAACTCGGCGATGGTAGTAATATCGGAAGTTTTGACGCTGATGCTTATATTAAGAATGGCACGTCAACACTGTGGGGTAGGGCATACTATCATAATGGTAAGCAGTTTAATATCACGAGCAATGAGACAAGTGATGCCGAGTTGATATATCCATATTTCACGACAGACGAAATCGGTGGCGATATGAATATAGAACAATATTATTTTGCCGGAGGCTTTGCTGATACTCGAGGCAGATTGACGTGGGGCGGCACATTGTCATATCTTGCCGGACTTTATTATCGCAATATAGACCCACGTCCGCGCAATGTAACAGGTTGCCTTGATGCTGCTGTCGGGTTGACTTATCGCGTTGTATCTGATTACAACGTCGGCGCGTCTTTGAATTTTAGAAAATATAAGCAGTCAAATGATATAGAATTTGTGAGCGAAATGGGCTCGTCAGTTATATATCATGCGACAGGTTTAGGCACTCACTATAATCGTTTTGCAGGTACAGGTGAAGCAGCGTATTATAATGGCTATCGCTACGGAGCAACGGCTAATATTTATCCGCAAAATGGCAGTGGACTGATTGCGTCACTTGGCGTGTCAAGATTTACGTTTGACAAGATACTGACAGACCTTAATCACTTACCTTTGTGTAGCGTTTGGCATAACGCACTTGATATGCAGGTCGGTTATTCTTCAAATAAAGACCGTCATACTGCTGCAGTGGCGTTGAATTATAATTTTAGTCGCAGACATGGCAAGGAAAATATATTTGGCGATGCGTCAACGTCAATATATCCAAAGATTGGTTATCTTGAAATGTATGCAGATAATCGTTATAAATTAGGCTTAACAGGACTTTATGAGTATCATGATTCGCAAAATCGTTTGCTCTCTGTTATGCCAAATGTGGGCTACACACATCAGCGACAAGTTTATGCTGACCCTCGACGTGAGATGTTACTAAATGATGTTAGTGCATCACTCGACATCAAAGGTGCAATATCTCCATCAGAAAAATGGTTGGTGTCGGCACAAGTTGGATATGGCTATGTTTCACCACTTAGCTCGTGTGATTTGTTAATTTCTGAAGCGATAGATAGCGAGACGAGCTTAATATCGGCTTCAGAGCAATATTACAATCATTTTTCAAATAATCAAAGTCAAGTGTCAGCAAATATATCAGCCACGCGCAGTCTTAATAAACAGTATGCGCTACAATTGGCTGTAGACTATGTCTATTCACGATATGTCGGCAACTTGCATGAAAATGAGATTACAACGACAATTAAATTTATATTCTAAATATGAGGAAATATTTGATATCGTTTATTGCTATAATCGTAGGAACGATTGCCGTGAATGCGGCAAATCCCATACCATACGATGCGGCGGTGAGAATAGGTCATCTTGATAATGGTTTGACCTATTACATTAGACAGAATGCGATGCCTAAAGGCTGTGCAGATTTCTTTATAGCGCAAAGAGTAGGCTCTGTTGAGGAAGAGGATAATCAACAAGGATTGGCTCACTTCCTTGAGCACATGTGCTTCAATGGCACTGCGCACTTTCCGGGAAACTCATTGATTTCTTATTTGGAATCTATAGGAGTCAAGTTCGGTCGTAATCTTAACGCTTATACTTCAACAGATGAAACAGTCTATAACATCTGTGAAGTGCCTACTGCGCGAACTACTGCCGTTGATTCGTGCCTCTTGATACTTAGAGATTGGAGTCATGACTTGACTTTGACAGATGAAGATATAGATAATGAGCGTGGTGTGATAGAGGGCGAATGGCGTCAGCGTTGTAGCGCAGCCAACTATCGTTTGCTTGAGAAAACAGCGCCTATCATCTATAATGGAAATATCTATGGCAGACGCATGCCTATAGGTCTGATGGATGTAATCAAGAATTTTGCTTATGATGATTTGCGTAGCTATTATCATAAGTGGTATCACCCGGAGAATCAATGTATCGTTGTTGTTGGTGATATTGACCCCGATTATATAGAGGGAAAAATAAAGGAACAGTTTGGCGATATTGCTCGTCCTAAACATTCTGCCGAGCCTCCGAGATATATGATTGAAGATAATGCTAAAATCATTGCTACCGTTCAGACTGATAAAGAGCAGCCAACTACGATGGTACAGCTCTACATAAAGCACGCCGATATTCCGGAAGCACAGTCAAATACTATTGACGAAATACGTCATGATTATATAAAGGATTTGGCTATGACTATCCTCGCAGAGCGTTTTGATGAACTTGAGCATCAAGAAAATTCGCCATACACCAACCTTGGCGTAGGCGATATGAAATTTATGTTGTCAAGTACTTGCAAAGCATTGTTGGTGCGTGCCCAAGCTAAACAAGGCAAGGCATTAGAATGTATGCGTGCCTATGCACGTGAGTTGCAACGCGCGGCAAAATTCGGCGTCTTAGAAACGGAACTTCAGCGCGCAAAACTTTCTGCGAAAGCTAAGTTAGATGCCGAATATGCAGACCGGGAGAAGACAACCAACACTGTATATTCTCGCAAGTATGTGCGCCACTATCTTGACGGTGGAGCGTTGCCTTCAGATGAAGTTTACTATAAGATGATGAAAGGCGTTGCCGCCGGTGTAAAGGTGGAGGATGTTAACGCCTATTTGCAATCAGTAGTTAGTACAGATGGTCACAATGTGATTTGTATAGCTTATGCGCCTGAAAATAATATTGACTCAGACCTTAATGACAAAGCCCTCGCTGATGCATATATGTCTGTTGATAGTAACAAGTTATCTCAGTGGGTTGACAAAAATATATCAGGCTCAATCATTGAAAACTTGCCGGCTTCCGACAAAATCGTGTCTGAGAATGCCATTCAGCAATTTGATACAAAAGAATGGACGTTGTCTAACGGCATAAAAGTTCTTGTGAAAAAGACTGATTACAAACCCAATCAAGTGCTGATTGGAGCATATAGTCCCGGCGGTTTTTCTCAAAACTTTGACCCTGCAGAGAAGGCAAATTACAAGATGGCAGATGAAGTGTTGTCTGTATCCGGTTATGGCAAGTATTCGTCTTCAGAGCTTAAAAAACTGCTTGTCGGTAAGACCTTGCGCACAAGTGTTCAGATTGATAATATGTTTGAAACTCTTGAAGCAAGCACAACACCGACAGATTTAGAGACAGCATTCCAAGTGCTTTATCTTAAAGCTACTGCGCCGTGTCGAGATGATATAGCCTTTAATAACCTCATGGAGAATACGCGTTCTCGCATTGATAATCGCAATACTAATGCTGTCACTGCGATGGGTGACTCAATACACACTTACGTTTACAATCGACACGTTCTCGGTTCAAAAATGCACACTGAGGATTTGCCAAACGTAGATTATGATAAAATTCTCGCATTACATCGTGAGCGTTTCGGTGATATGTCAGACTTTACCTTCTTTGTGATTGGTAATTTTGATGAGGATTCATTGCGCAGTTATGTACAACGCTATGTTGCGACTCTTCCAACAGCCGGACGCATTGAGAAGCCTAAAGATGTGGATTATAGGTATGCAAAAGGCTTTATTGATAAAGATTTTAAAATGGCAATGGAGACACCTCAATCTATAGTTTACACATTCTACAGTGGAGATTGTGACTATAATGTTGAGAATGTAGTTTGTGCGTCAGCTTTCGGTCAGATTCTTTCATCAAAACTTTATCAAGATATACGTGAAGATAGGGGCTGGACTTATGGAGTTAAAACACATTGCGCAGTATCGGCAGGTATGAATGGCGAAGATTCGGCATTGTATATTATGCCGGTGTATATTCGTGTCGCTCCGGAGAATGTAAAAGCTACGATTGAAATTGTAGATAATACTATTGGCGCGATGTCTGACGATAGTTTTATCACGGATGAAGAAGTTTTGAAAGTTAAGCAGTACATGCTCAAAAATAATGAGTCAAATGTTGAGGATAATGCTTATTGGTACACGGTGCTAAAGTCTTATGTCCGCTTTGGTGAGGATATGAATACAGGTTTTGTTGACGCTGTAAATAATCTATCGCCAAAAACGATAGCCGATTTTGCTCGCAAACATCTTACTCCAAAAACAAAGATTCATCTGACAATGAGTCCTGAATAACAGTCATAATCATATAATAACTAAGTCGGGAGAGTTGTTAATCAATGAATAACTCTCCCGACTTTTATCATACATATCAAGGCTTTACTATATATCAAAAAATACTTATGTCTCTTGGTAGCAAATGAACCTATAAATAGTATTCTATTCAATACTATTTATAGGTTCTACTAATATTGGTATATTAGTAATATAGTATTTTAGTTTTTAGGTAAGAGCCAATCTAAAGACAGACGTGTGAACCATAGTTGGAAACCGTCTTTGTCTGGAGCATTCTCCTCGGTTAGAACGCCGATTGTGCCGTCTTTGAGTACTGTCAGAGATGAGTAAGCTGAGCCGCCTTTGCATAGCGTGCGTTTGGTTTGCCATGTCTTGCCCTCGTCTTGACTCGCGAAGATCGTCACGTTGCGACGGTATGCGCTGTCATTTGGCACGGTGTGAAGAAGAATGTTGTGCTTTTTGTATTTATAGCGAATGATGTCACCGTTGCATGCCGGTTCGATAATGTCAGGTTGGTAGAAGCGTTCACCCCAGTTTTCGCCTTTGTCGGTCGAGATAGAAAACTTGCGTGCACCGAGACGGCGATTGCGTATGCTCATTAGCACGCTGCCGTCGTTTAGTTCTACAACTTTTGATTCGTCAGCGTCACTGTCTGCACAGTTTTTAGATACAGACCAAGTGTAGCCGCCATCGTCAGAGTAACAGGCATAAGCGCCTAAATTGCCCCATTTGACATCGTTTTCACGAATAACAAGCACAAACATGAGTCTACCATCGCTAAGTTGTGTTGCAGAGCCTGACGTTGCGAATGCCGTTACCCAATTGCGACGAGTTTCATCCGGGCACTCGCTACCGAAAAGTTGGTTTGTTATATCCAAAGGCTCGCTCCAAGTCTTGCCATTGTCTTGACTATGCGAAACCATAATATAAGCGTGGTTGTCACGTTTGGACTGCCACAATCCGTTGCCGTGCGTCATAATGCACACGACTTGCTTGCGCTTAGAGTCAACAACAACAGCAGGGTCACCATAGCCTGAGTCGGTGTCTTTCCCGGCTATAGTGATAGCGTCTGACCACGTGTGACCATTGTCTGTCGATCTGCGGCATACCACATCAATATTGCCGGGCAGGTCAGCGAGGCTTTCCCAACGCTTGTCGGCAATGGCAAGAAGAGAGCCGTCAGGAGCAGTAGCCAATGCCGGAATGCGGTAATATTTTGAGCCGTTATCGCCTTTGTCATAGACCATGCAACGCTCGTAGATGCCTGTTTTTGTTGTGCTACAACTTGCTAAGAGCGTTCCTGTTAAGAGAAGGATTGAAATGAATTTCATGCTCATTAATCTTGAAATTTGAAGTGGAAATTGAAGTGGTAGGGGACGATTTTGGGCTGATATCTTAATAATACATCAGGGCCACAAGTTGCTGATCCAACACCGGTTTGAACAGCATCGAGGTGAACCGTAATCAAGCCGTCGTCATAAAGTTCATTGATGTGTTCGGCTTCGTCTATATTGCGGTCGTTATAAGGCGTTGCGCTAAAGCCGAAGATGTTATCTGCTGTAACCGTCAACTGATTTTCGTTGAATTTCACAAAACGAGTGTCCGTGTGATTGCCTGTAGCTTGGGGCACGATGTAATAGTGGAAATCGCGATATGGATTGGTCTTGTGTATACCAATCAAGCCGCAAGATTTGCGGTCGGCGTAGGTCTCGACTTCACCGCGGCCGAGATAAGTGACCGTTTCGCAATTCTCTTTCGCTGTGCGATATGTGAGGCCGACTCGTGGCATTTTTTTAATGGCTGCTGTGTCGGGTCTGAATCTGCAGTCTACATTGAAAGTGTTACCATCAGAAATAGAATAGCGATATGAGGCGGTGCCGATAATCTTGCCTGTCTTGCCATAAACATCAGCATTGACGATTACGGCGTTTCGACGCTGTATAATATCGTTGGCGACTTGATATGTACTGTCAAGACCGCTGTTCTTCCAGAATTTTCCGGAGTATCTGCTGTCATTTTCTGTCTGTGGACGGTATAGAGATAAAGACAGTGGAGTGCTTAATTGCTCTTTACCTCCTTTTTTGAGGCTTGAAATATTTCCGCTGTCAAACGAGACAGTGAATGATATATCGCCAAAGAAATATGTCTGTCCTTCGTGGCTGAGCGTGTCAGCTACAGCCGTTTGGTTGGCTTTGAATTTGCCGATTATGAATTGGTCATATGCGACTTCTGTGCCTTTTGGAAGTATGGAAATACGGTCATCATTAGACCAACTCAAATTGAGAAATGCTTCATTGTAATTGTCAGGTAAGGTGAAGCGGCATAGATTGGTTTGCACTGAGTCTTGGGGCATACATTCAATCTTTTTTATACCTGAATCGAGAACTTTGCCGTCAGGCGCAGCGATTTCCCAATTAAGAGTAAACTCATCGAGGTTTGTAAAGTCATACCAATTCTTGATATTTAAATCAACAATGCCATTGCTGTAATCGAGCTTGGATTTGATATTTTGATAGACTTTGCGCACTTCTTCGAGGTGTGGGTGAGGCGTGCGGTCAGAGTTTACGAGACCATTGCAGCAGAATGACTCATCGCTTGGAATGTCTTTTGGACCAAAGTCACCGCCGTAAGCCCAGTAAAAGTTGCCGTTACTATCTTTAGCCGGGAATGATTGGTCAACCCAATCCCATATACAGCCGCCTTGCGCAAGAGGCAATGTTTCAAATACGTTCATGTAGTCGCTTAGGCTGCCGACGCTATTGCCCATAGCGTGGTCATATTCACATAGTATCAGTGGACGATATACGCCGCGTCTGTTGCAGTATTCTTTGACATCTTTAATTGAACTATACATTGGGGCATAAATGTCTGTGTTATAGTCTTCAATTGAACGTTCATATTGGATTGGTCTATTTGTCTCTACAGATTTAAACCAAGCGTAAGTCTGCTCGAAGTTGTAACCGTTGCCTGCCTCATTTCCTAAAGACATGAAAGTGACTGAAGGATGGTTCTTTGATTTGGCGTACATGCGTTGAGAACGGTTAAGATGCGGTGCTATCCATGTCGTGTCTTTGGCAAGAGAGGCCTCGCGATACCCCATGCCATGAGACTCAATGTTAACTTCATCAATAAGATAAATGCCATAGACATCGCATAGGTGATACCATTCGCGGTCATTGGGATAGTGACAGTTGCGCACGGTATTAATGTTGTTTTTTTTCATCAATTCGATATCGCGTATCATCGACTCGCGAGAGACTGCATGACCGTCTTCGCTAAACGTGTGGCGGTTTACGCCTTTAATAAGAATTGGTTTACCATTCAGCAAGTATTGGGCATCAACGACTTCTGATGTCTTGAAGCCTACATTGCAGCCCAAAGTTTCGACCTCTCGGTCGTTAATATCCTTGAGTGAGAGCATCAGCGTGTAAAGATAAGGGGATTCGGCAGACCACGGCATTGCGTCAGCGAGTTTTGCACTAAATTCAACAGTGTCAGCAGCTTCTGTCTTATCTTGTAATACACAATGATTTGCGGCGTCAAACAGTTGATATTCGACGTAATATTTCATTGCCGGGAGTTTTCGCCTTGTAGATGGAGTTGGTGATGGCTTGGACTTCGGAATGCCGTTGACATTAACTGTGATACCTAATTCACCATCGCGGTAGTTTATGCGGTCAAGTGGCGACTTAACGGTGTAGTCTGCAATATATGTGTTTGGGGTGCAATATAAATAGACATCTCGATCAATGCCGCTCAGTCTCCACATATCTTGACATTCGAGATATGAACCGGCAGACCAACGATAGACCTCAAGAGCCACAGTATTTTCGCCTTGTTGCAGAGCATTAGTGATATCCCATTCTGCTGCTGTTTTTGAGTCTTGATTGCAGCCGAGTAGTTTACCGTTTACCCAAGCGTAATAGAATGAGCTTGCTCCTTCGACGCACAGTATTACACGTTTGCCAGACCAATCGGTGGGAACGGTAAATGTTCGGCGATAAGAGCCGACTTCGTTGTTGTCATAGGGCACGTGAGGTGGATTTTTTTTGAAGTTGTAAAAGTCGTAGTCGAACTCATAGCGAGTGTTGACGTATAGCTTTGTGCCATAGCCTTGGCATTGCCAATCACCCGGTACGTTGATGTTATCCCATGCTGATACGTCATAAGATTGACTGAAAAAATCAGTCGGACGTTCAGCCGGAGACTTTGACCACTTAAATTTCCATGACCCGTTGAGGTTTAAGTAGTATGGCGATGTTGAGTATTCATGATTTCTAATGCCTATTTCATCGTTTGCCGTATATGGCACGACGCAAGTATGAATAGGTATTTGACCGATGTTAAAGGCATTTTGGTCTTGCCATTCGACATAGTTTTCGTCAGCAAATGTGCTAATTGCTGAAACTGTTAATATTAGTGGTAATATTCTCTTAAACATGATATTAAGGTCTTTTGTTGTGCCGTGTTTAGCGTAAAAAGAAACTACGATATTAGTAGCAACAAAGTTAACTATTAATATCGTAGTTTGCAAATTTTGTGATTGTTTCACACATCACGTGCTATAACAATCTCTGATAAATAACCCTAATGAACCTGTTTTAGAGTGCTAAAACAGCTCATGATGCAATATATACTTTAAGAATTGTTCCGTTTAATTTTAGCTTGACATCTTTAAGCACTGCCGGTAACAAGATTGTTTCGCCTTGCTTGATTTCTGAAACTGAGGTTTCGGTAATTACAATACCGCTACCTGATATGGCGATAAGTATCACGAATGTGTCGCCATTACCGGAAACGTCAAATGTCTCATCTTTGTCAGATTTTAGAATATCGACTGAGAAGTATTTGCAAGAGATTGCTCCCTTTGTGGATTTGTCAATGACTTCTGCTGTCGGGCGAATGTCAAGGGGATATGTGTAATTGATTGCGTCTGAGGCTTCCTCGGTTTGGAGCTGACGAGTTTTGCCGTCTTTGTCTTTGCGATTATAGTCAAAGACGCGATATGTAATGTCACTATTTTGTTGAATCTCTGCAACGAGATTTCCGGCGCAAATTGAATGTAGCGTTCCAGCCGGAATAAAGTAGAGCTGCCCGGGACGTGACTTATGCCTTGCGACGACATCCATAATTGTGCCATCGGCAATGCGTTGTTTGTATTCTTGTTTGTTTAGTGGCGCGCATAGGCCGCATCTGATTTCAGCGTCTTTCTTGCTGTCTATGACATACCACATTTCGGTTTTCCCGTTTGCGTTACCGCGTTCTCTTGCGAGTGTATCGTTGGGGTGTACTTGGACAGATAAATCAGACTGAGCGTCAATAAATTTTATCAGTAGCGGAAAAGTCTGACCAAACATCTCGACAACTTTATAGCCCAATAAATCAGTGCCAAATTGTGCTACTAATTCGGTGAGCAACATACCTTTAAATCTGCCATCAGATACCGTAGAAACATGTCCGGGTACGGCAGAAAGCTCCCAGCTTTCGCCAATGTCGTTGCGGTTTATAGTAATTGCTTTATATTCGGCAATCTTGTTGCCACCCCATATTACGGATTTGAAATATGGGGCGAATTTAAGAGGTGAATTAAGAGCTATCATTCTATTTTTCAGAGAGTAGGAGCACGCGGCTTGCGTAGCTTGTGCGTTTGTTGTAATCGACATTGTGTTCTAATGGTATTTCAAGTCCTGTCGTCATTAGGTATTTACCTGTGAAGGCCTTGCCTTCAAATGACAGAGGTTCATTATCAATCACATTGAGTTCGGTAATTGTGTATTCTTTGTCAGGATTTAAGCCGTCCATTGTGACTTTTGGCAACTGTTGGTTGACAAATGTTTCTGTCTTCCACCAATAGAAAACAGCTTTGGATTTGTCTTGTGTGACATACATCAACGATGCAACGCCAAGTTTGTCATAGGGAGAAACCAATCTATAGAGGTCGCCTTGCTGTACCACCGGACGAATGCCCTTGTATTGGCTTATCGCCTTGCGACATAGAGCCTTCTCTTCGTCAGTCATGTTCTTAGGCTGGATTTCCATGCCGAGGCGACCACTCATGGCTACATCAATGCGGAATTTTAAAGGTATCGTGCGGAATGTTTGGTGATTAGGTGCGGCACTGATATGAGATGCCATCGCAATTGCAGGGAAAAATTGGCTTGTTCCCCATTGCATATATATGCGTTGTAGCGCGTCAGTGTTGTCACTTACCCAAAACTCGTCAAACCACGGTAGTACGCCATAGTTGGCGCGACCGCCACCGCTTGCACAGGCTTGTATTGTCAAGTCGGGATATTTTGCACGAATACGATCGCATACCTTTGCAAAACCGCGGTGGTATTCTATGTATAGGTGTGACTGATTGTCTGAGGTGAGATATTGCGAGCCGTGATTCATTACCGGAGCATTTGCATCCCACTTTATATAGTCAATCTGAGGGTAATTAGTCATTAAAGTATCAACGATGTTGAAAACGAGGTCTTGAACTTTTGGGTTGCTTAAGTCAAGAACGAGCTGTGTGCCGCCGCGTCCTTCAACTGGTTGACGGTTTGTCGGTTTGATGATGTATTCGGGATGTTGTTCATACAGTACGCTTTTTGAATTAGTCATTTCCGGTTCAATCCAAATGCCGAATTTTATGCCGTTCTTATTAGCGGTGTCTATCAGTCCTTGAATACCGTTTGGCAGCTTGTTCGTGTCAACAGTCCAATCGCCGAGAGCATAAGAATCGTTGTCTCGTTTATATTTGGTTCCAAACCATCCATCATCCATGACAAATAATTCACCGCCCATAGATGCTATGTCAGACATCATCTGAGCCATACCGTCTTCGTTTATATCAAAGTAAACGCCTTCCCAGCTATTGAGCAAAATTTTGCGTAGCTCTTTGCCATGCGCAAGTTTGTGGTTGCGCGCCCAAGAGTGGTAGTTGCGGCTTACGCCGCCTTTTCCTTCATTAGAGTAAGTAAAGGCAACGGCCGGTGTGACAAAAGTTTCGTCTTTTTTTAGATTATATGCTGAATTGTCCTCGTTTATGCCTGCAAAAAAGTGATGATAGTCTGAGTCATCTGTGTCTATGCGCAGTTTGTAGTTGCCACTGTAGCATACGGCAGCACCGATAACGCGACCTGTCCTTTCGTTAGGCACGCCGTCAAGAGAAAACATAATTTCGCCGTGAGCAGTATGCGAGTTACGGACACCGTCTTTGTTTTTTATTACTTTCAGACCGTGAGGTAGGGGAGCTTCCTCCAATTTGCCTTCATTAGCCCATGAACCGTAAAGCTGTGACGTGTAAACATTGCCGTATCTAATAGGCATATATGTTGACGCGAATTCTCGTAGCTGAACGGCTTTTTTCTCATGATTGATGGCTTCAACCCACGTCTCGATGATATCCGAGTCATCGTATGTTAGATATTTGATGTTAACATCAAATGCGTAATACTTATCAGAAAGACTTATGGTTGTTAGCTTTGTGCCATTGCTTGCTGATGTTGTAATATTATTCACGGCTAAATCCAACGTCATGTTGCCGTCTGAGTGAGTTACGCTCATTGCTGTTTCTCGTGCAGCTTGCATGCCGTAAACAGGGTATGCGTTCAATGGTTGTATACCTGAGTCTTTAATTTCGCGCACGTCATTATCGCTGAGATTGTCGCCATAATAGAGAAACTTGAGCTGCTCGCCTTTTGTAGCTTCAAGCACAAGCGAAGTTTTTGGTGTGCTAATATTGACAATTTCTGCATAGGTATGAATGTTAGATCCAGCTATGAGTAAAGCTGAAAGAAGCGTTTGGCATTTATAACGAGATTGTTTCATGGTTGTAACATTTAAATCTTGCAAATCTGTGTTCGATTACAAACTTAATAAAACTGAATGTCCAATGCAACAAAAAGATAGAAAATAACAAATGAAAGATAAAAAAATACAATAAATACTTGTTTTTTTCAACTGAACGCTATAATTTTGCGCTACGATAAATGCCCGTTAAATCTACTAACATGACTCGAATTATAACTGAACTTACTCCACTATCAGAAACTGATTGCTTCTATTTGGTTGAGAGACATAAAACAGCTTTTGACTACCCCTTGCACAAACATGATGAATTTGAATTGAACTTCTTGTACAACTGTTCAGGAAGTCGGAGAATTGTCGGCGATTCGATTGAGGAAGTCGGCGATTATGATTTGGTGTTGGTCGGTAGCCATTTGGCTCATTGCTGGGAGCAATATAAATGTAACAGTAATGACATCAAAGAGGTCACAATACAATTTTCTCCGAAACTTCTATCACAAGACTTACTGATGAAAAATCAGATGGAGAGTATTCGTGAGCTCTTTAATAATGCCCAGACCGGTGTGGCTTTTGAATTGCCGGCAATTATCAGCGTTTATAATAAACTTGATGAACTGACTGCGGCTCAACCCGGTTTTATGCGTTTGCTTAAACTGTTGGAGATTTTGTATTATCTGTCAGTGTCAAAAGATTGGCATCACTTGTCAAGCTCGTCTTTTGCTGATGTCAGAATACCAAGCGACTCGCGTCGCGTTCAGAAAATAGAGGATGAAATTTGTAGAAATTACAGTAAACAGCTCTATTTGGATGATTTGGCTGATATGGTCGGCATGACACCTACTGCCTTTAGCCGTTTCTTTAAGTTGCGTACCGGCAGAACTTTATCTGATTATATTATAGATATCAGGCTCGGTCATGCTGCGCGTAAACTTGTTGATACTACCATGACAATTGCTGAAATATGCTATGACTGCGGATTTAATAATATCTCAAACTTTAATCGCATATTCAAAAAACGCAAAGGATGCAGTCCAACAGTTTTTAGAGAAAACTATCTAAAGACTAAACTGATAGTGTGATACAATTTTATCAGATAATAGTCTGAAAATGATAATTCTTTGGTTTAAGTACATATTTAATATATATTTGCAATATGCTTAAATCAATTTAATCCGGTTCTATCATGAAATCTGCAAGAGTTTTACTAACTGCCATATTTATCTTTAGCACTGCTTTGTTGCACGCTTCTGTTGTTGCTGATAATGGTTGGCTGCGTGTTGACGGAGCGTCTCTCGTAAATCAATCTGGCAATCCTATTCAGCTTAGGGGCGTGAGCATGGGTTGGCACTGTCTGTGGCCTCGATTTTACAACCATACCGTAGTAGACAAGCTCGCTCGTGATTGGCATGCTGACATTGTAAGATGCGCTATTGGACTTGACCTCGAAGATCAATCGTTTGAGCAAAAACCTGAACTCGGATATGCTGTTGCTGATAGTATTATTAAAGCAGCCATCGCTAATGATATTTATGTCATCGTTGATTTCCACAGCCATGCCAATAACTTGACTTTGGCAAAAGAATTCTTTAGTAATATTGCCAATAAATATGGCAAATATCCCAACTTGTTGTATGAAATATGGAATGAACCTATGGAGGTTCAGTGGTTAGAAACAAAAGCGTATGCCGAGGAATTGATACCGATTATTCGTCAATACGCGCCTAAAAATGTTATTATTGTGCCAACGCCGCGTTGGGATCAGAATGTTGACGAAGCTGCTGACGACCCGATTGTTGGTGTTAATAATATAATGTATTCGTTACACTATTATGCCGCCACCCATGCTGATGATCTTCGCGAAAAAGCTCAATATGCGTTGTCAAAGAATTTGCCTATTTTTATGAGCGAATGTGCTTCGATGGTTCATACCGGCGATGGCGTTATTGATACAAAGTCATGGGAACAATGGATGCAAGTTGCCGATGATAACAAAATCAGTTGGATCGCATGGTCTATATCTGATAAAGATGAAACTTGTTCAATGTTGCGACCTTCTGCCTCGAGTGATGCCTCACAATGGTCTGAAGACGATCTCAAGGCTTGGGCGGTACTCGTAAAATATTACTTGAAACATAATCGTTAATAATGAAAAAGATTATACTATCAGCGATGGCTTTGATGCCGTTATTCGCTTCGGCCGAAGTAACTTTGCCGGAAATTGTCAGTGACAATATGGTGCTTCAACAAAAGACAGATTCAAAAATCTGGGGTTGGGCTAAACCCGGCAAGGAGATTAGCGTTACAACATCGTGGAATCCTAATAAAGTCGTAAAAGCAAAGACCGATAAATCCGGCCGATGGGAAGTCCTTGTGAAAACACCTGAAGCTACATTTGATGCTCAGACTGTTAATATCAAGGGCGATGGTAGCAATATTACTATCAGCAATGTGGCAATTGGCGAGGTGTGGTTCTGTTCCGGTCAGTCAAATATGGAAATGCCGCTGCGCGGTTTTTGGTGCCAGCCGGTAGAAGGTGCTGCGCAAGCTATTGCTTACTCCGGCAAATATCCCGGCATTCGCTTTGCAACTGTGCCTAAACGCGCTTCTTACACTCCACAAGACAAGGTCGAAGGAAAATGGAAAGTAAGCTCGCCCGAAAATGCCGGTGAATTTAGTGCTGTTGCATACTTCTTCGCACAATCGTTGACCGATATCATGAATGTGCCTGTAGGAATAATCGCGTGTGCCTATGGCGGTAGCAAAGTCGAGGGCTGGCAGCCTAAAGAGCAACTTGATACTTATCCTGAATGGAATATAGCAAAGGAACAAGCCGACTCGACTATTAATGAATGGGAGCGTATAAACGTAATGTATAATGCAATGTTGCATCCGCTAATCGGCTATACTATTAAGGGCTTCCTTTGGAATCAAGGTGAATCAAATGTCGGTATGCACCAAACTTATGCCTCTCACCTCGCTGATATGGTCAAATTTTGGCGTACAGCATGGAATTTGGGCGATTTGCCTTTTTATAGTGTAGAAATCCCCGGTTGGAATTATCAAGATCCTGAAGGCTCATCGGCTGCGCTTTTGCGTGAGGCTCAACATAAAGCGATGCAGATTATACCCAACGGTGGCATAGTTTGCACAAGCGATTTGGTATATCCTTATGAGCTTGAAGATATTCACGCATCTCAGAAGCAAAAACTTGGAGAACGTCTCGCGTTTATGGCAGCAAATAAGACTTACGGTATGTATTCAATTCCTGCGACATATCCGATTTATAATCACATGGAACGTGATGATAAGAAGGTCATACTGCATTTTGATAATGCAGATTCGGGCCTGACACCTAATGATGTCCTCGAAGGTTTTGAGGTCGCCGGAGCAGATAAGGTTTTCTATCCGGCATCGGCTACCGAAGATTGGAATAATCGCACAATAATCGTTGAATCTGATGCTGTTGATGATATTGTTGCGGTAAGATATAATTTCAAAAACTTTGCGGTTGGTAAGGTGTTCGACATGATGGGAATGCCGCTTGTGCCTTTCCGCACTGATAATTGGGACAAATAGATTCTATCACTGTAATAATTTTAATTGGGTTTTGCTCAAGCGTGAGATGTCTATATCGTACGGACTGTCAATCGCTTGTATAAGGTAAATAAGTTGTTACTCGTGATGGCTTATCCGTGCGGATAGGCCATCACATTTAAAACAGATAAAATAGTATCACTTTTAGATAACTTTTGTATGTTTTGGTATCAACGTATTTTCTAAATTTGTAAAACCTAAAACTGTTAAATCTTTTTATGAAGCACTTTATAGCCTATTTGACTTTACTTGTGGCAGCAATGATTGTGTTGCCGTGCTGTAGTCATAATGTCACAGCAGATAATGACGTCTCACCTTTTGTTACAGTAAAAGACGGACAATTTTATATTGGAGATTCAGTGTATCGCTATGTCGGTACAAACTTCTGGTATGGGGCGATTCTCGCCAGTCAAGGACGTGGCGGCAATCGTCAACGCCTTGCCAAAGAACTTGACCTTATGCAGCAAGTCGGCATCAATAATATTCGCGTCCTCGTTGGTGGAGATGGAGAAGAGAATATTCCGTCTCACATCATGCCGGTTTTACAAACGGCACCGGGTGTATATAATGACACTATCCTTGACGGACTTGATTACCTTATGGCTGAACTTGAGCGTAGAGATATGAAGGCTGTTTTGTTTCTCAATAATGCGTGGGAATGGAGCGGCGGCTATGGCACATACCTCGAATGGGCAGGCGCAGGTCATACACCAAATCCTGCAATTGATGGATACACAGCTTACATGAACCATGTTGCACAATTTGTTACTAATGATTCAGCAAAAGCACTCGCTGCTCGCCACGTAAAGAATATAGTTACTCGCACAAACCGTTATACTCATCAACCTTACACTGAGTCACCGGCATTGATGTCGTGGCAGATTGCAAATGAACCGCGCGCATTTAGCGATGATTCCGTGACAAAAAACGCGTTTGCTGAGTGGATAGAACAAACAGCTCACCTTATTAAGAGTCTTGACAAAAATCACCTTGTTTCAACAGGTAGTGAAGGAAAGCATGGCTGTGAACAAGACCTTGACCTATGGAACCGTATCCATTCATTGCCCGATATTGACTATGGTATTCTACACCTCTGGCCATACAATTGGAGTTGGATTGATGAGTCTACGATTATTAGTAATGTGGATTCGGCATGCATTAAAACTGTAGATTATATTAGACCACACTATGAGCTGATGGCTAAAATAGGTAAGCCTTTAGTGCTTGAGGAATTTGGCTATCCGCGTGATAACTTCCAATTCGCTCCCGGTTCGCCAACTTTAGGGCGTGATAAATTTTATGAGTACGTATTCTCCTTAATTGAGAGTTCAGGTATGATAGCCGGTTGTAACTTCTGGGGTTGGGGCGGCTATGCGGTCCCGGCTCACGAGAAATGGCAATGCTGGGATGACTACACTTGCGACCCTGCACAGGAGCAGCAAGGATTAAATTCGGTCTTTGCCTCTGACACGACAACTCTCGCTATTATCGCAAAAATGACTAAAAATATCAATCGCAAAAAGTAACCTAAACTATATATAAATGATGAAAAAATATCCTTTAGCTTTATGCTGCGCTGCAGCAGTATGCTTTGGAATGCAAGCTCACGACCTTAAAGTCGATGCTGCTATTGACCACGATCTTTGGTGGAACGCGCCCGAAGAACCGTGTATAAAACTGAATGTTATCGACACATTAGGCAATGCTAATGAGTCTAAATTGACCTTCCTAATTACTACCGATCGTGATGAGTCAAAGAACATCTTCAAACTAACTCAAAATGTAAAAGTCGCAAAGGGTGAAAGCGGCGAGTTACAATTACAACTGCCTCTCCCGGAACCGGGATTTTATAAATGTGTAGTTGAGGATGATGGCAATGTGATTAATCGCTTTAACATTGGCTATGAACCGACAAATATTGTGTCATTACCGGATAACAATCCTGACTTTGATGAATTTTGGAAGAAGGCTCTTGCTGAACTCGCAGCTGTTGACCCTCAATATAAAATTACGGAGTTGCCGGAGAAAAGTGGTAAAAAACGCAAAATCTATATGGTCGAGATGCGCTCTTGGGGCGATGAGATCCTCAAAGGCTATCTCGCTGTCCCGGTAGCAAAAGGTAAATATCCTGTTGAAATTTATTATAACGGTTACAGCTCAAAGCCGTGGTGTATGGGTGCTGATGATCGTCCGGATTGGATCGAATTTGTCGTTTCTTGCCGCGGTCAATTCCTTTGTGAAGATGGTAACAAGTATGGTGATTGGATTCGCTATAATCTCGATAAGCCTGCCGAATACTATTATAAAGGCGCATTCCTTGACTGTATACGTGCGATTGACTTCGTTGACCAATACGAAAAAACAGACCGTCGTAACATCTTTGCCGAAGGTGGTAGTCAGGGTGGGGCATTCACCTTGATAGCTGCTTCATTGGATACCCGTCTCCGTGCTGCTGCTCCTTATATTCCATTTTTGAGTGACTATCGCGACTACTTTAGAATCGTGAATTGGCCTGCTGCACCTGTTAAAGAGGAAGCACGAAAACTTGGTTTAAGTGATGAGCAAATGTATAATAACTTGACTTATTTTGACATGAAAAACTTTGCACGCCGCATTACTTGTCCGATTTTGATGGGCATTGGTTTGCAAGACCCGGTTTGCCCCCCTCACACAAATATGTCAAGTTACAATCTTATTACAAGTCCTAAACAATTGAAAATCTATCCGTTAAATGGACACTTCGTCTCTTATGACGATTGGAATCCTCGCCGTAGCGAATTTTTTGAAAGCTACATGGTGAAATAATTATCTATAACAGAGAGCTTAATCTTGCAAACTTTATGATAATATAGTATCATAAAGTTTGCAGATTAAACCTTAAATTTGCCAATATTATCAAACTTGCCTTAATTTTAATTAAATTGTCAATAAAACTCTATTATTAACCCAACGAAAAACTGTACATGAAAACAAGTAGTTGTTTTAAAATCAGGCTGTTGTTATTAGCGTTGTTTGCAGCGTTAACTATGAGTATGTCTGCACAGTCTACCGTCACCGGTACAGTCCTCGACAATACGGGAGAAGCTGTCATAGGTGCTTCCGTTGTTGAAAAGGGCAAAACGGTTGGTGTTACCACCGATCTTGACGGTAAGTTTTCAATTCGCGTTTCCAAGCAGAATGTCACCTTGGTGATATCCTATGTCGGTATGGAAACGCAAGAAGTTGCCCTTGGAGGTCGCACAAATATCAATGTGACCCTCGAGGAGTCTAACAGCCTCCTTAACGAGGTTGTCGTTGTCGGTTATGGTACTATGAAACGTAGTGACCTTGCCGGCGCATCTACAACTCTTGGCGAAGATGCCATGAAAGGTTCTATCATTACCAACCTTGACCAGTCACTTCAAGGTCGTGCAACCGGTGTCACCGCGATGACAACATCAGGTGCCCCGGGTTCATCATCTTCAATTCGTGTCCGCGGTCAGGCTACCATCAACGCAAACGCTGAGCCTCTCTACGTTGTCGATGGTGTTATCGTTCAAGGCGGCGGTAATTCAGGCGCAGACTTCGGTCTTGGTGATGCTCTCGGTAATGGTAAGGTTTCAACAATCTCACCATTGTCTACTATTAACCCTGCGGACATCGTGTCTATGGAAGTCCTCAAGGACGCTTCAGCTACCGCTATTTATGGTGCACAAGGCTCTAACGGTGTAATCCTTATCACAACAAAACGTGGTAAAGCCGGTGAAGCTAAATTCACTTATGATGGCATGGTCGCTGTCAACCGTCAGAACAAGCGTCTTGACATGATGAACTTACGCGAGTATGCAGAGTATTACAATGACCTCGTTTCTACCGGTCAAGCAAGTTCAAGCAACTATTATTCTGACCCGTCTATACTTGGTAAGGGTACAAACTGGCAAGATGCAATCTTCCAAACAGCTCTCCAACAACAACATCAAGTATCAGCACAAGGCGGTACTGATAAAGTTCAATATTACGTATCCGGTTCTTACATGGACCAAGATGGTACTATCATCGGTTCTGATTTCCAACGTATTTCACTTCGTGCCAACTTGGATGCTCAGTTGAAGTCATGGTTGAAATTTGGTATGGGTGCTACTTATTCAGACATCGACGAGAATCTTAAACTCGCTGATGGCTCTGAAGGTATCATCAACTACTCATTGACTACTATCCCCGACATACCTATCTATGATATTGACGGCAACTATTCTTCAGTAGTACGTGAAGGTTACACCAATCCTAACCCTGTTGCCCTTGCAATGATGGATGAAATTAAACTTGCTCGTAACAAGTTGACAGGTAACTTCTTCTTTGATATTACTCCTATTAAGAATTTGACATGGCATGCTGAGTTTGACTATGATGTCAGCAACTCTAAGGCTGACCGCTACAAACCGATGGTTGACCTCGGTTCATGGGTACGCAGCCAAAACACTGCCGCTCTCCAGAAAAATTCAAGCTGGTATTGGGCTGTTAAGAACTATGTATCATATAATGGTACTGTTCTCGATAAACTTCACTACAACGCAATGTTAGGTCAAGAATGTTGGGAATCTCACTATGACTATAGCAGCATCTCTAACACCAACCTGCCTTCTGATGCAGTTCATAACCCATACCTTGGTACGGGTACTCCGTCAATCAGTTCAGGCTTCGGCAGCTCTTCAATGGCATCATTCTTTACTCGTGAAAACTTGAATTGGGATGAACGCTACTTGTTGACCTATACCTATCGTTATGATGGATCTTCAAACTTTGGTCCTGAAAACCGTTGGGCAGGTTTCCACTCTTTGGCTGGTGCTTGGCGTTTCACCAACGAACAATTCCTCAAGACTACAGGCGAATGGCTCAGTAATGGTAAGGTTCGTTTAGGTTGGGGTCAAACAGGTAACGCTAATATCGGTAGCTACGCTTGGGGCTCATCTATCTCTAAGATGTCTTCAGCACTTGGTACAGGTTATCGTCCTGCCAACATCGCAAATACCGGTGTAAAATGGGAAACACAAGAGCAAGTCAACTTCGGTCTTGACCTTGGTTTCTTGAACGAGCGCGTTACATTCACCGCAGACCTTTATAACAAGACCTCTAAAGATATGTTGATGTCAATGCAATTACCTTCTTATATGGGTACTCAAGGTAACGGTTCATCAGCCCTTGCCGCTCCTAAAGGTAACTATGGCGAAATCAACAACAAAGGTCTTGAACTCCAAATTACAGGCCGTCCATTTGTTGGTGACTTTGAATGGGAATCAAGTTTCCAAATCTCTTTCAATAAGAACAAACTTGTTGCACTCTCAGGAACAGAAAATGCGAGCCTCGTAGGTTATGGTCAATGGAGCGATGTCGTCAGTGTATCTGAAATCGGTCAACCTCTCTATAATTTCTATGGCTATGTAGTAGAAGGCGTTTATACCGACCTTGATGATATTAGAAATTCACCTGTCTCTGACCACTATCCTTCAGATGGTGTATTTAATCCGAATAGTACCGTTTGGGTAGGTGACTTGAAGTTCAAAGATATTAATGGCGATGGTAAAATTGACGAGAACGACCGCACCGTTATCGGTAACCCGCTTCCTGACTTTACCTTCGGTTTTAACAACACATTCCGTTATAAAAACTTTGACCTTTCAATCTTTATCAACGGCTCTTACGGCAATGATGTACTTAACTATACATCAATCGGTCTCACTCACATGAACTCATCTTGGACTAACCAATTGACTTCAGTAAAAGACCGTGCTATCTTAACACAGATTGACCCGAATAAGACCTATGCAGATGGTTCATGGTGGTACTACGATATTACAAATGTCAAGGTTGCTAACCCCGACACAAAAATTCCACGTGCAACTACTGCCGACCCGAATGATAACGACCGTATCAGCTCTCGTTACATCGAAGATGGTTCTTATATTCGTTTGAAAAATATCACCTTAGGCTATACTTTCGACAAGAAGGTGCTTAAGAGATTGCATCTCGAAAGCCTACGCCTCTATGCAAACTTGCAGAATATCTGCACAATTACCGGTTACAACGGTTATGACCCCGAAGTCGGTGCTTCTACTCAAGACTCTACCGGTCTCGTTTATGGTGTTGATTATGGACGTTATCCGTCTCCGTCAGTTTACTCTTTCGGTTTAAACATTGCATTCTAATAACGTAAAAATCTGAAAGAAAATGAAATATATTAATTCTATAAAATATCTGCCTGTTGTAGCAGCCTTGACATTAGGTATGTCGTCATGTGAGGACTTCCTTGACCGTCCTACCGAAGACAGCTATACCGCTGAGACCTTCTACCAAACAGAAGAACAATGCTACCAAGGCGTTAACTACCTTTATAACTCACCGTGGTATGACTTCCAACGCGGCTTTATCAAAGTCGGAGAGGTTATGTCAGGCAATATGTATTGGGGTTCATCTCCATACTTGACTTTAACCACAAATGGTACTGACGAAGACCTCGTTAATATGTCATATTCTTTGTGGTCTGTTATCGCTCATGCTAATACAGTCTATAATAACCTCGCAAGTGCGTCAGCTCCTTTAGAGGTTCGTCGCATCTGTCAAGGTGAATGTTTGACATGGAAGGCTCTCGCTTACTTCTACCTCGTTCGTACATTTGGTGAAGTTCCTATTATCCATGATAATACCGCAGTGCTTAGCTCAGGCTCTTATAACGACCAATATAAAGTCAAAAAAGAAGATGTATATGAATACATCATTATGACACTTGAGGCCGCAATGGACCGTTTGCCAAAATCTACAACACAAGCCGGTCGTCTCGACTACTATTGTGCCGAAGGCCTTCTTGCAAAAGTTTATTTGACAAAATCTGGTCTCAATCAGAATGGCTCGCGTAGCGAAGAAGATCTTGCTAAGGCTGCTGCTTATGCAAAAGATGTTATTGACAACTCAGGTCGTCATCTTCTTGCTAACTACTCTGATGTATTCCGTTTGGCTAACAACGAAAGCGAAGAGTCTCTTATCGCTTGGCGTTGGTATGCAAGCCGCGAACCGTGGACTCAACAAAACACCCTCCAATCTGACCTCGCTATGGTCGGCTTTGATGAGAATGGTGACTGCTGGGGCGGTTGGGGTGGTCCCTCTGTTGACCTCCAAGACGCTTTCGGCGTTAGTTCTCTTGATGACCCTGCTACTCGTTCAGATGCAGATACTCGTCGTAAAGCGACCATGATGCTTGTCGATGATGTTTATGAGTACTTCTGGACTGATAAAGGTGGCTTTGACGTGCTTCGCTTTGTATATGATAAAGATGACTATGGAAAAGGTGGCCCCGGCGGTGAGTGGCAGTGCCCGACAGGTGCTTATAACGTAAAACACCTCTATGGCGATAACTACGACCACGAACAAGCCTTGGGCATTACTCCTCAAAATATGTCTAATGGTCTTGCTACACACATCCTTCGCTTGTCAGATGTATATTTGATTTATGCAGAAGCTGTGCTTGGCAACAAAGAGTCAACAAGTAATGCCGAGGCACTTGCCGCATTCAATGCTGTCCGCAACCGTGCTATTCCGAAAGTTTCTCCTAAGACATCTATCACATTTGATGATATTTGGAAAGAACGTCGTCTCGAACTCGCCGGCGAAGGTGACCGTTGGTATGACTTTGTACGTTTAGCATATTATGACGTAAATCGTGCCATCAATGAGCTTAAGAGCCAACGCCGTAATGCTTATGACGGTTACGATACGCTTGCTAAAACTTACTATGAAAGCAACCGCCAGAACTGGTCTGTTGACCCCACTGTTACTAAATACAACACAGATACTCCTGTACCTAATGTAACTGCCAATAGTTTCACACTTCCGTTACCGACAGAAGATCTTGTTTACAACAAGCACCTTAGTGAAGATGCCATCAGTGTTGATGTTCGTGCAACTTATTCTTACTAATGTGTTGTTCAAGTTTATCAATCATTAAACTGAAATGTATAATATGAAATCAAATAAATGGATTATCGGAGCAGCCGCTCTCGTTTTGGGCATTACAGCAGTGTCATGCGAGGACGAACCTGATAAGTTCAAACTTACTGACGGCGTTCCGGTAGTTAAATTTATCCGTATGACTTCGCCTGAATCTGCTGACTCTCTAATCTCAGGCGCTTATATGGAAAGCACTATCTGTCTTGTTGGTGAGAATCTTACCTCAATCAGAGAAATGTATTTCAATGATCAGAAGGCTATCCTCAACACCAGCTACATCACTAAGAATACTTTGTTGGTGGATATCCCAAGCGTAATTCCTGTGACGGTTACTGATAAGATTTATATGATCACGGCGCATAATGACACTGTCACTTATGACTTCAATGTCCGCGTGCCTGATCCTGTTGTCTCATCAATGTCTTGTGAATGGGCTAAGCCCGGTGAAGAAGTTACACTCTATGGCCGTTACTTTGTTGATGATGAGAACGCGCCATTGACTGTTACAATGCCTGATAATAGTGTTATTACCGGTAGTGACATCAAGTCATATACTCAATCTTCTATCACATTCACTGTTCCTGATGGATGTACTCAAGAAGGTAATATCTACGTGTCTACTTTGTATGGTAAAGGACGTTCAGTCTTCCAATTCCACGATACTCGTGGCATGTTGTTCGACTTCGATGGCCGTACCGGTCTTGACTTCGCGAACAACTGCTGGCACCCTAAAGCCGCTAAACCTGCTGATGAGACTTCTATCGATGGCGCTTATATCCAATTTGGAGACGGCACGGTCGTAATGGATGCTGCCGGTGGTTGGAATGATAGCGAGTTTGCTGCCGAATACTGGCCCGGTAACTGGAGCAATGCTTATCCTACAGAAGGTCAAGGTATGCTACTCACCGATTTGGTCAACTTCAGCGACTTCGCTAATATGGCTCTCAAATTTGAGATGATGATTCCGTCAAGCAATCCGTGGAAAGCTGGTGCTATGCAAATTATCCCTGCTGCTAAGGAATACGTAAGTTTGTTTACCGCTAACAATACTTACTTCCACAATGACGATGATAAGTTGCCGCGTGCTTGGTATGCTCCGTGGACAACAACCGGCAGCTATGACACCGGTGATAAGTGGGTAACTGTTTCGTTCCCATTCAGTTCATTCGTTTACTATTGGGATGGTACTGTTACAAGCAAGACTCTCAGCGCTAACAGCTTCGACTCTCTGCTCATCTTCATCGTTAACGGTCAAGAAGGTACTGATTGTACTCCTATCATTAAGGTCGATAACATCCGTGCCGTTCCTATTAAGTAACCTTGTTACACATTAATAACAATAAATTTTGAATATGAATAATTTATATAAAGTGTTTTCAGGGTTAACCTTGTCGACTATCATTGTTGCAAGCTCATTCAGCTTCACAGCATGTAGCGACGATGACCTTGATACAAACCCCTATAACAGAAGTGGCGTTTCATTAGTCGCTATGGGCCCGATGCCTGTATCTCGTCTCGACACGATTCGTATTACCGGTACTCAACTCAAGAAGGTTAATGAGATTATCTTCCCGGCTGAGACCGGAGTAGGTGAGCTTTCAGTCTCTGACTTTCGTTGCGCGAGTGATGAAGAAATTAAGGTGGCTGTACCTGATGCAGCAATTCCCGGTCACATCAAGCTCGTTGCCGGTGCTGATACTATCACATCGTTGTCTTTAATCACTTATGTAGAGCCGATTGATATAACCGAAGTTTCTCCGCGCGATGACCTTAACGCCGGTGACATTATCACAATTGACGGTGAATTTGTCTATAACATTGCAACCGCCACATTTACCGATGGTGTTGTCGTTGAGGCTCCTGACTTCGTTTACACATCTCGTAAACAAGTTAAGATTGCCGTGCCTAAAGAAGCCGTTAGCGGTCAATTGGTGCTCAGCGATGGTGACGAAAATGACCCGCAAGAGTTTACTTTCGACATCCAAATCAACTCTGCAAGCATCACAGCTCTTGATAAGAATGCTGATGCAGGTCAAGTCTACGAATTTGGCGATGAGATGATTTTGACAGGTACTCACTTTGACTTAGTTGAGACTGTAAGTTTCTCAAACTATGAAAGCGTAGATTTTGAGGTGAATGAAGACGGTACTCAGTTAAAAACTCATGTGCCAGAATTTGCTATTTCCGGTAGTGTTACTCTTAATCTGTATTCAGGTGTCCACGTTTCATCTCCCCAATTCTTAGTTCCTTTGGCTGAAGTAACTTCTATCGCTCCGGTTGAAGAATTGAACGTCGGCGATGTCGTGACGATAACCGGTAAAAACCTTGACCGTGTACAATCTTTGGTTTTGTCGGGTAATATCACGTTGAACAAGGGTCAATTTACTCAGAGCGAAAGTCAGATTACCTTCAACGTGCCTGAAGATATGGGCGATGGTGTAGTCACTTTGTATCAACACGTTTATTACAGCGTTGAGACCGATAAGATTAAGATGCATCATGAAGGTGCTGAAGACGTTATTTGGTCAGGCTCATTCGATAACACAGGTTGGGGTGGCAACCAAGACCTCGCATGGGGCGGCTTTGATTGGTCAACAGTTAATGCTGGTCAAGTATTGACAGTTTATGGTCATATGACTGATACCTCCGCTTATGGTGGCTGGGGTTGCATCTCATTGCGTCATGGAAATAATTGGGGCAACCTGCCCGACAATGCAGGCGGTCAACTTGACTGGGGACCTGATGACACTTCTTGCTCTCTGACATTGACTCAAGAAATTATTGATGATATTATCGACAACGGTGGTCTTGTTATTACCGGTGATAATATCACTGTAACAAGTGTTACATTGTCAGTCCTTGAGCAAATTATCTGGTCAGGCTCATTCGATAACACAGGTTGGGGTGGCAACCAAGACCTCGCATGGGGCGGCTTTGATTGGTCAACAGTTAATGCTGGTCAAGTATTGACAGTTTATGGTCATATGACTGATACCTCCGCTTATGGTGGCTGGGGTTGCATCTCATTGCGTCATGGAAATAATTGGGCCAACCTGCCTGACAATGCAGGTGGTCAACTTGACTGGGGCCCTGAAGACACTTCTTGCTCTCTGACATTGACTCAAGAAATCCTTACAGATATTATTGATAACGGTGGTCTTGTTATTACCGGTGACAATATTACAGTGACAAGTGTAAGTCTTAAATAGTTATTAATATATCCTTAGAGTATGCTGCACCGGCAGCATCGACAATGTGTCGGTGTAGCATCTAAGTGATAACTAAAAAAAATGTATCAAATGAAACTTCTTAAATATTGCGCTATTATGGCCGCAGTTGTCGGTTTTGCAGCCTGCTCTGATGATGAGGTTGTTGAACCCACACCGCTCAGCATCACTTCTGCTGAAATTGAGCAAGTACTTGAAGCGGGTTTGTATGACGGCACCAATATTAAACTTACGTTCTCTGAAGATGTGACTCTTCCTAATGAAGTGGTTATCAATCTTGATGGCTCATTGTTAACAGACACATTTAAAATTGTCAACAATGTCGCCACAGTGAAAGTAAATTTTGAAAGTCAGTCCACGCACACTCTTTCTGTTGGTCGCTATGCTTTCCGTGGCGCTACCGGTTCATTCCTTGAATCGACTTACGATTACACATTCACAACTGAGCAATATCCTGTCATTGTGAACAACATTGGTGCGCTTTCAAATGCTTCGGCAACGCAAGCAGCTAAAAATGTTTATAACTATCTCATAGAGCAGAATGGCAAGAAAGTCCTTTCGGGTGCTATGGCTAATGTGAATAACAATAACGAATTTGCTGACTGGATTTACAATATCACGGGCAAATATCCCGCTCTCACTTGTTATGACTTCATCCATTTCCACAATTCCGGTGAAAATTGGATTGACTATAACGACATCACTCCTGCTATAACACAATGGCAAAATAATGGTCTTGTTGCCTATATGTGGCACTGGCTTGTACCGTCAAGCGAAGCTGATTATAATGCTAAAAACTATTCAAACTATTCTTATAATAATAGCTTTGATGTTGAGGCAGCCCTCACTGAAGGCACATGGCAAAACGAGTGTATTAATGCTGATATTGCACAAGTGGCAGGCTATCTCAAACTTTTGAAAGATGCAGGCATCCCGGTGATTTGGCGTCCTCTCCATGAGGCAGCCGGTGACTACACCACAGGCTCATGGTTCTGGTGGGGCAGCAAAGGTGTCGATGCTACTAAGGAACTTTGGATTTATCTTCACGATAAACTCACAAACGAATATGGCTTGAATAACCTTATTTGGGTGTGGACAGCCCAAACTTCTGATAACGGCGAACTCGCTACATACTCTAAAGTTAAAGCTGCTTATCCCGGCAATGACTATGTTGATATTATCGGTGCTGATATTTATGCAAACGATGATGATTCGCAACTTGCCATTTATCAGCGTTTGCAACAACTTAGCGGCGGCACAAAACTTGTCACTATTAGTGAAACAGGTCTTGTTCAAAGCCCTGAAAAGAGCATTGCTGACGGTGCCGGTTGGTCATATTTCATGATTTGGTACACTCAAGATATACTCTCATCATCAAAAACAACTGATGACTTTGGCAACACAGCAGCATCTTTGACAAATGTCTTTTCAAGTCAATACGTTATCAATCGAGACCAAATGCCTTCTCTTAAGTAAATTTATGACAGTCTTAACAACTAAAATTCGTAAATTTGCATCATAAAGGCAGAACGCATATCGCAATAGGGGCGCAATGATTTGCGCCCTTATTGTAATATCGTTTAGCGCAGCTCTGCTTGAAGGAAATACGATAATAATATTGCACCAAAAATATGAAACAATTCGGACACTTTGACGATGCCAATCGCGAGTATGTTATTACAGAGCCGCGCACTCCGTGGCCGTGGATTAACTATCTTGGCAACGAGGACTTCTTTTCACTAATTTCAAATACTGCCGGTGGCTATTCTTTCTATAAAGATGCCAAATTTCGCCGTCTGACGCGCTATCGCTATAATGGCGTGCCGATGGATGCCGGTGGTAGATATTTCTATATCAACGATAATGGCACTGTGTGGAATCCCGGTTGGAAACCGTGCAAAACCGAGCTTGATAGCTATGAGTGTCGCCATGGCATGAACTATACAAAAATAGCAGGCTCTAAAAACGGTATTTCTGCAAACCTACTTTTCTTTGTGCCGCTTAATACTCATGCTGAATTAACAAAGTTGACAGTCACTAACACAACAGATAAAGTTAAGACCTTCAAATTGTTCTCGTTTATCGAGTGGTGTTTGTGGAATGCAGCTACTGATATGGAAAACTTCCAACGCAACTTCTCCACCGGAGAGGTTGAGGTTGACGGTTCGACAATCTATCATAAAACAGAATATAAAGAACGCCGTAATCACTACGCATTCTATCATGTCAATGCAGCGATTGACGGCTTTGATACAGACCGCGAATCATTTCTCGGTTTATACAATGGCTTCGATGAGCCACAAGTCGTTGTCGAGGGTAAGCCGCGCAACACTGTCGCTCATGGTTGGTCGCCAATTGCTTCTCACTATATCGAAGTCACGCTACAACCCGGCGAAAGTCGTGATTTCATTTTCATGCTCGGATATGTTGAGAATGATCAGGATGACAAGTGGGAGGCTAAAGGCGTTATTAATAAGCGTAAAGCTCGCGAGATGATGGCGAAGTTTGATACTACCGAAAAAGTAGACGCTGCTTTCGCTGAACTTCGCGCATATTGGGATAATTTGCTCAATATCTTTACCGTCAAGAGTAATGATGAAAAACTTGACCGTATGGTCAACATTTGGAATCAATATCAGTGCATGATTACGTTCTGCTTCTCTCGCTCTGCTTCATTCTTTGAGAGTGGCATCGGTAGAGGTATGGGCTTCCGCGATTCCAATCAAGACCTCGTAGGCTTTGTCCATCAGATACCGCGTCGTGCCCGCCAACGCATTATTGATATTGCCTCAACTCAGTTCGCTGATGGAGGTTGCTACCACCAATATCAACCTTTGACCAAACGCGGGAATAACGATATCGGCGGAGGCTTCAATGATGACCCTATGTGGCTAATCTTCGGCACTATTGCTTATATCAAAGAGTCAGGCGACTTGTCTATCCTTGATGAGCCTGTGCCATTTGACAATGTTCCCGGTTCGGAGAAGTCACTCATGCACCACTTGACAGTGTCTTTTGACCACGTTGTCAACAATCTTGGTCCTCATGGCTTGCCGCTCATCGGACGTGCTGATTGGAATGACTGTCTGAATCTTAATTGCTTCTCATGGGATCCTAACGAATCATTCCAGACCACTGAAAACAAAACTGAGGGCAGCAAAGCTGAGTCTCTGATGATAGCCGGTCAGTTCGTAATATACGGTCAAGATTATGTTGACCTTTGCCGACACATTGGCATGACCGATGAAGCTGACAGAGCTCAACGTCACGTAGACGCAATGGTTGAGGCTGTAAAAAAGAATGGTTGGGATGGTGAATGGTTCTTGCGTGCTTATGACTATTATGGCAACAAAGTCGGGAGCCATGAGAATAAAGAGGGCAAAATCTTTATCGAGAGTCAAGGATGGTGTACTATGGCCGGAATCGGTCTCAAAGATGGTCTTGTCGAAAAATCACTCAATTCGGTTAAGAAATATCTCGATTGCGAACATGGCATCGTTCTCAATAATCCGGCTTTCACTGAATATGTCGTTGAATATGGCGAAATATCATCATACCCTGCCGGGTATAAGGAGAATGCAGGTATCTTTGCGCACAATAATCCGTGGATTATCATTGGTGAAACCGTCCTCGGTCGTGGAGATGAAGCTTGGGAATATTACAAAAAGATTTGTCCGGCTTACCTCCAAGATAAACAAGAGCTGCACAAGGTTGAGCCTTATGTATATAGCCAAATGACAGCAGGAAAGGATGCGTTCCGTCCCGGTGAGGCTAAGAACTCATGGCTTACAGGTACGGCTGCTTGGAACTGGTATGCTATCACTCAGTTTATACTCGGCATTAAGCCTGACTATGACGGTTTGGCTATCAACCCTTGTGTGCCAAAGGATTGGAAACATTATGAGGTTAACCGCAAATTCCGCGGCGCTGACTACCATATAACCGTTCTTAACCCTAATGGCGTTAATTGCGGCGTTAAATCAGTAATAGTAAATGGCAACGCTGTCAACGGCAATATCGTGCCGATGCAAGCTGCTGCCACCGTGAATGAGGTCGTTGTGACTCTCGGCTAACTATAAGTAAAAATGAATTATATAATCAAAATATCAATGTTGTCTGCCGTATTGCTCTCTGCCTTCACGCTTGATTCATGTTCAAGCAAAAGCAAGACTGACGCTGCAGAACAACAAGAAGAAGTTGTGGCGACTACTCCGCGTGAACAGTTGCTTAAACGTCTTGAGCGATTAAGACAACAAGATAAATGCATCTTTGGCCATCACGATGATACCGCTTATGGTCATACATGGAAGTATATCGAGAACCGTTCTGATGTGTACGATGTAGTAGGGGACTATCCCGGTTTGATGAACTGGGATCTTGGACTTATAGAGTGGAATTCAGATTGTGAGCTTGATAGTGTACCATTCGATTTTATTCGCAAGGAGGTCGCAAAACAAGATGCTCGTGGAGCACTCAATTCGTTTAGTTGGCATCCTCGCAATCCTGCCACCGGCGGTGATTCATGGGACACCTCAGTCGCTCCGGTGCATGATATGGTTACAAAGGGCACAGCCTTAAATGATACACTCAACGTATGGCTTGAACGTGCAGCAGACTTCCTCGGCTCGCTTAAAGATGCGTCAGGCAATCGTATTGCCGTCTTGTTCCGCCCGTGGCATGAACACACCGGCACATGGTTCTGGTGGGGCAAGGATAAATGTTCGCCTGATGACTATAAAGCTCTTTGGCATATTACTCGTGAAGTATTTGATCGAAAGGGCCTTGATAATATCGTTTGGGTTTACTCTCCTGATAAGTTAGAAAATGCAGAAGAGTACGCCGAGCGTTATCCCGGAGACGAATATGTCGATATTCTGGGTACGGATGCCTACCACTTCGACGGAGAGGCCGGTGTCGCAGAGTATCAAGCTCGTGTCAGTCGTCAACTCGATGCGGCTTTGTCTCTATCAGAGAAAAACGGCAAGATGATAGCACTAAGCGAAACCGGTTCAGAAGCGTTGCCGATGGACAACTGGTGGATGGATGTACTCGCTCCAATTTGTGACAAATATCCTATCGTATATGTCTGTGTTTGGCGTAATGCGTGTGATAAGCCTAATCACTATTACGCTCCATTCTCCGGTCAAGGCTCATCCAAATCATTCAAGAAATTCTATATTAAACAAAACATACTTTTTGCTCAACAACTCAAAGCGCAAAAATAAACCACAGTCAAAACTATTATGAATAATTTCGAGACTCGCAAAAAATTGGTTCTGAAGCGTTATGAGGAACTAATTGCTCGACCGAATAAACCTGTCGACGGTAATGGCGTGATTACGCGTTATCAAAATCCTGTCGTTACGGCTGAAATGGTGCCTCCATTCTGGAAGTATGACTTCAATCCTGAAACAAATCCGTACTTCATGGAGCGAATCGGCATTAATGCTACGCTAAACTCAGGGGCTATCAAATGGAACGGTAAGTATATCATCGTTGTGCGTGTAGAAGGTAATGACCGTAAGTCATTCTTTGCTGTGGCAGAAAGCCCCAATGGCATAGACAACTTCCGCTTCTGGGATTATCCTATCACAATGCCTGACACAGATATCCCCGGCACTAACGTCTATGATATGCGCTTGACCAAGCATGAAGACGGATGGATATATGGACTATTCTGTGTAGAGCGTCACGATGATTCGCAGCCCGGAGACCTTTCTGCGGCAACTGCCACTTGTGGCATTGCTCGCACAAAAGACCTCGTGAATTGGGAGCGTCTTCCTGATCTCAAATGTCCCACACAACAACGTAACGTCGTTTTACATCCTGAATTTGTTGACGGTAAATATGCGCTCTATACTCGTCCGCAAGATTCATTTATTGATGCAGGCAATGGCGGAGGCATCGGTTGGACATTGATTGACGATATCACTCATGCCGAAATTACGCGCGAGGAAAAAATCATTGACCAACGCATCTATCATACTATCAAGGAAGTGAAGAACGGCGAAGGCCCGCATCCGATTAAGACGCCAAAAGGGTGGTTACATCTTGCTCACGGTGTGCGTGGATGTGCGTCAGGTCTGCGTTATGTCCTCTATATGTATATGACGTCGCTTGATGAACCGTGGCGCAAAATAGCCTCTCCCGGTGGATATTTTATGGCGCCTGTCGGAGATGAATATATAGGTGACGTGATGAATGTGTTGTTCACTAACGGTTGGATAGCTGACGAAGATGGCAAAGTGTTCATCTATTATGCGTCATCAGATACGCGTATGCATGTTGCAACATCAACTATTGACCAACTCGTGGACTATTGCCTTAATACCCCCGAAGATGGCCTCACAACAACCCAATCAGTTAAGACGCTCAATGCACTCATTGACCGTAATCTGAAATTTATTAAAGAAAACAAGTAAATCAAGAGCTATGCAGTGGGCTTGAGAGTCCACTGCATAGCTCTTAACAAATAGTAATTAATATCATGACTACCTTAAAAGAAAAAATCGGTTACGGCTTTGGTGATATGGCATCATCAATGTTTTGGAAAGTATTTAGCTACTACCTGCCGTTCTTCTATTCTAATATCTTTGGACTCAGTTTGATTGACGCCGGTATCCTTGTCCTTGTTACTCGTATTTGGGATGCGGTTTCAGATCCAATGATGGGCGTAATTGCAGACCGTACAAAGACACGTTGGGGCAAGTATCGTCCTTATCTGCTCTGGTTTGCCGCTCCATTCTCTATCT
>CAYYAA010000004.1:0-45982 GCA_964469875.1 uncultured Bacteroides sp. | reverse complement strand
GCCGAACAGATACTTCAAACAATGCAAAATAAGGAGAACGCGACACGCCGCAAGGTTAAGGAACAAGAAGCCCAACCGGGTGGCAGACGCTCAACCGACAAACCGTGGTAATTATGTATAAAAAACTGAGATACAATATCCTAATCCTGCTGATTACAGCTTGCTCGGCATTAGCTGTCGCCCAACAAGCAACATTCAGTTTGGTGAGACCGTCAAACGTTGCTGAAGGCAGACGTTTCTCTCTCACCTTCAGACTGACCAACGGCGAGGCTAACGCACCCAAAGCGCCACAGCTTGACGGCTGCCAACTGCTTTACGGCCCGTCTGTCTCGACAATGAGCAGCACACAGATTATAAACGGCAAGGCATCGTCATCATATACCATTGACTTCACATATGTCTATATGGCAGAGAAGGCCGGTCAAGTAAAAGTGCCGGCAATGACGGTTAATGTTGACGGTAAAAATATATCATCAAGCCCCGGCACGTTCACCATACTACCGGCTGATAAGTCTACATCATCAAGTCAACAAGGCGGCAGCAGTCAAAGTCAACGCCAAGTGCACGCAGATGATGTAAGCTCACAAACGCCCGGCAAGGTGTCAGCTAACGACCTCATGGTCCGCGTGTCATTCTCGAAATCAAAAGTCTATGAGCAGGAAGCTGTTATCGCGACAATCAAAGTCTATACCAAGTATAACATTTCATCATTCTTAGCGACAGTACAACCATCGTTTGAGGGTTTCTTGTCAGAAGAATTACCTGTTCAACTTGAGACACAATTGGAGAACTACAACGGTCAAAACTATTATACGGCAGTTCTCAAAAAGCTGTTGCTTTATCCGCAAAAATCAGGTAAGCTCTCTGTCAATTCAGGCAAATATGACGTGACAATAGTTCAATATGAAACCGTTGACATGGGTTACTTCCGCACACAACGACCTGTTGAGCGTAAAGTGACAACGTCATCTAATGCAGCCTCAATTGATGTTGTGGCGCTCCCCACCCCACAACCAGAAGGCTTTAGCGGTGCCGTTGGACAGTACACCGTTAACACAGAGCTTACGCCCGACTTGTTGCGCACCAACGAAGCTGCAACATACTCTTATATTATAAAGGGTACAGGTAACATTAAGTATCTTAAGGAACCGACAATAGACTTCCCGTCAGATCTTGACCAATACACACCCAAAACTGATATAGATGCCAAATTCACCGGTTCAAATATGTCAGGAACGTTCCGCGTTGACTATACAATCGTGCCGCAAGAGCTTGGTAAGCTCGAAATACCGGCGACACCATTTGTATATTTTGATCCACACACCGGCAAGTATGTCACGCTTGACACAAAGGCATACAATGTCAATGTCATCAAGGGCACTTCAACATCAGCCGTAACAGAGCAAAAAGCTATAGACCAATCAATCAATGACATCAGATATATCAAATCAAATACAGGCAAACAAGTTAAGGAGTTGTCATACATCTTCTACTCGCCTGCATATTGGATGGCATATATTGTAGCAATTATTGCATTAATTGCGGTCATAATAGTCTATCGACGTCAAATCAGATTGAACGCTGATATCAAAGGACGCAAATTAGCGCGTGCGGGACGCGTCGCTACACGTCGATTGAAATCAGCTCGCGCGCTCATGAATGCACATAAGAACGAAGAGTTCTATGCTGAGTTGTCACGTGCACTTTGGGGTTATGTCAGCGATAAACTTGGCATTGCGCCATCACAGCTTATGCGCGACAACATCTCAGAAAAGCTAAGCGAAATCGGTGCAAGTGAGGACACAATCAAGGGCATAATTGATGTGCTCGATGAATGTGAAATGGCACGCTTCACTCCGGAACACTCCGATGAAGAGATTGCTAACCTCTACGATAAGACAGTAGCGACAATCAAAAGCATGGAGAATGTAACAAAGAAATAAGAGCTCATTATGAAATACGCTATATTAACAATCATATTCTGCTTAGCGGCAACGATGCACGTATCAGCGGCAAGCCTTGCCGAAAGAGCTGATTCGGCTTATAGCAAGGAGGAATACAAGTCAGCTATTGAATTGTACAATCAATCTATTGCCGAAGAAGGTGTTTCGAGTGAGATATACTACAACCTTGGCAACGCGCACTATCGCGCCGGACACCTCGGCAAAGCTATCATCAACTATGAACGCTCGCTAAAACTTGATCCCGCAAATAAAGATGCTCAAGCCAACCTTGAGTTTGTTAATCGCAATATCGAGGACAAGCCTGAAGATGACAGCTCATTTCTGACCAATGTTCATAAGTCAATAATGTCTATGCAAGGTGCAAACGCATGGGCATGGACAGCGCTTATCTGTTTTATACTATTGCTTGCTTCGATTGCGGTTTATATCTTCACGACGGATATCACCGTGCGCAAGACAGGTTTCTTTGGCGGCATTGTCATGATTGTAGTTACAATATATGCCATTGTTATCGCCGCAGAGAGCGCCTCAATAGCTTCGACACATGACACTGCGGTTGTCATTGTACCGACGACACACCTAAGTTCAGCGCCACGTTCACCGAAGTCTAAGACTGAGAAGGTTGTGCCGATACATGAGGGTACAAAAATAGAGATCGTAGATTCGGTTGCCACGCCTGATGACCCCGAATCGCCGAAATGGTATGATGTCAAGATAAACAATTCAACACGAGCATGGCTACGCGCCGCTGACGTTGAACGAATCTAAAGGTAATAGTTATTTAACACAAATCGGGCAGTCGCTTATGACAAGTGGCTGCCCGATTTGTGTTATTGATTTTCTTCCAAGCGAAAGACTATTCGTTGAACTCCGTCTTGATAGCGGCTGCTTGAAATGCGGAATTTTCCTATTTCCGATGTATGTTTGACGTGAAGACCTGCACACAAGCATTGGTCATACTCGCCGACATGCACGACTCTCACGGTGTCTGAGGCATCATCCGGTAATCGGCTTAAATCGAAACGAGACATAGCCTCGGATTGTGTGATGTACTCATCCGTCACGGGAACATCCTCAGCAATAATAGCATTGATGTAGTCTTCAAGTGACTTCAATTCATCATCTGTCAATGCCTTTGGCAAATGGTAATCGAGTTTAGACTTCTTGCGCTCGACGTGAGCGCTGAAGGCTCTACCACATCCAAAGCGACGGGCCATTTCGCCATTAAGCAGATGCTCCGCAGTGTGCATTGGAGGATATTCTTGCTTATTATGTTCGTTCAAAATCTGTTCCATAGTTATAAGCTATCATTAATAAAATTAGTTCAACCGTCAACAAAAAAGCCTCGGCGACGTGCATCACCGAGGCATTTTTGTTGACGGTAGTAATTCAAACTATTACTTGTTAGCGTCAGCTTCGGGAGCAATAAGTTTGTAGCCTTTACCGTGGATGTTGATAATCTCGATAGATGGGTCATCCTTCAAGTGCTTACGCAATTTAGTGATATACACGTCCATAGAGCGAGCGTTGAAGTAGTTATCGTCAATCCAGATAGTCTTGAGCGCGAAGTTGCGTTCAAGGATTTCGTTTACATGAGCGCAGAGGAGGCTCAAGAGTTCAGATTCCTTAGTAGTAAGTTTGGTAATCTTATCTTCAATCATAAGCACTTGCTTTTGAGTGTCGAAAGTGAAGTTACCAATCTTGTACATAGTGATTTCTTTACCTTTCTTGCCTTTTACGCGACGTAGGATAGCTTCAATACGGAAAACAAGTTCTTCCATAGAGAAAGGTTTGGTGATGTAGTCATCAGCACCAATCTTGAAGCCTTCAAGGATATCATCCTTGAGAGATTTTGCGGTCAAGAAGATAATGGGCACCTCAGAGTTAACGGTGCGAATTTCTTGAGCAAGAGCGAAGCCGTCTTTTTTGGGCATCATCACATCGAGTACGCAAATGTCATATTTGCCTTTGAGGAAAGCTTTGTAACCACTTTCGCCGTCAGCGAAGAGGTCGGCATTGAAGCCTTTAGCTTGGAGGTACTCACGCAGAAGCATGCCGAGGTTCTCGTCATCTTCGCATAACAGGATACGCATACGTTCTTCCATAATGGCTAATTTTTTGTTAGAGGTAATATAATTATAAATTTTGTTCCGTGATTAAATTCGCTTTCTACTGATATTTCACCGTTTAGCTCTGTCACAATTTTTTTGACATAAGCTAATCCGAGTCCGAAGCCTTTGACATCGTGACGGTTGCCGGTAGATACGCGATAGAATTTATCAAATATCTTTTTTACATCGTCCTTGCGGATGCCTATGCCGTTATCGGCGATGGTTATCTCAAGGTTACGATTATTGATGTCGCGAGAAGTTACCGTCAACTCTAAAGGACGTTCTTCGCTGCGATACTTGACGGCATTATCGAGGAGGTTAAAGATAACATTGGTGAAGTGCATTTCATCAACATTAACGATAGCATCCATTGCGTCAAGGTTTGCCACAATCTTACCGCCATACTTTTCAACTTTGAGTTTGAAAGTGTTGACTATGTTGAATATCGCTGCATTCGCATCGACTTCGGTTATCTTCATTGTCGAGCGTTGGCGGTCAAACATTGACATTTGCAAGACTTTTTCGACTTGGAAGCGCAGGCGCTTAGTTTCGTCATTTATAACTGTCGAAATCTGTTGCAGCATGGCAGGCGACTTTCTGACCGTCTGGTCTTGCAACATTTGTGCGGCAAGAGAGATTGACGAGATAGGAGTCTTAAACTCATGCGTCATATTATTGATAAAGTCATTTTTCATCTCTGTCAATTTCTTCTGACGGAAAGCGACGATGATTGTAAATACAAAGATTATCAATAATATAAAAGTGAAAGCAAACGCAGGCACCATAAACTTGATTGACGCAAATATATAGTCCTGTTTATTAGGAAAATATACTTTCAGATAGTTGTGTCTGCCGGATGTGTCTTTAGGGAACAGCGTCTGGACAAACATGTTATCTTTATCAGAGACTGTTGTCTTAAAGTCATGAGACCTATAGATAGTCGAGCCGGCATAATTGACTAAAGCGAACTCAAAAGGCACGTTCAAGCCGAGTGTATCAAGCTCTTGGCGCAGATATTTTTGGACTACGGCAGAGTCTGCACGTTCAGAAATCGGTCTATTGCTTGCACTTGAGATAATATTTAAAATCACATCGTCAATCATACCTTTTTGATAAAGATACTTATCACGATAAGCATCTTGCATCGTCTTATAGTGGTCAACGATATTATTGCGGCGCTGCAACTTGCTAAGCTCTGAGACTGCACCTTTGATGGTCAAATCGGCTTCGAGGCCTGTAGAAGTTGTGAAAGAGTATTTTATGCCGCCCAATTGGGGAACAGGGTCACCGATATACTGTGAATAGATAGAAGAAGACTCAATTTGGCGCACATCTTCCTCGAGGAAATATCGAGCCTCATCTTGCTCCAAATGGATAGCAACAGCAAGCATACTTTGCTTAACGCCCTGAGCGAACTGCTCATCACGAATTTTAACGATATTTTTCATATAAAATATCTGTATACACAACAACCCTACAAAGGTCACTGCCATCAATATCGTTAATATCCAGATAGTTTGCTTTTTCATCGCATTTATCTCCTGACGAAACTTATATTTATAATCTCAATTTAATATCAAGCTAACACCTTTGCCCCTACTATTAAAAAACGAGTACTTAAAAATAGTTGAACTGAAACAATAGGTTTTCGCGCGTTAGTTTAACATTTCGCGTCAAAATTAACAATTAAATGTGAAACGTGCAAATTTTTCTCAAATTATTATATTATTTTTTTGAGGAATTTTTCGGCATAAAATTATAAGGGTGACAGAGCCGCATAAGCTTCATTGTCACCCTTATAATTATACGTATCAGAACGATGTATTATAGTTCGTCGAATTCATCTATTTCGTCAGGTGCCGGACCTTTTGGCAGAATAGCACTCAGCCAGATAAAGCCAACGATACCGGACAGCAGAGAGCCAATAACGATGCCGAGTTTGGCGTGTGACAGTAGAGCTTGTTGTGCTGCTCCACCGCCTCCGAATGAGAGTGTTGCGATAAAAAGTGATACAGTAAAGCCGATGCCGCCAAGCATAGAGACAGCAGCAAGCATCATCCAATTGGAGTGTGCCGGTTTCGGTGCAAGTTTAAGTTTAATGGTCAACCAAGAGAATGAGAAAATGCCAATAAACTTGCCGAATAGCAAGCCACAAATAACAGCCGCTGAAATACCTTCAAATACTGAAGACGGCGCCATATCCATCAAGAAAATACCGGCATTAGCAAAAGCGAATAGTGGCACGATGAAATAGTTGACTATCGGATGTAATGAGTCTTCGAGTTCTTGAAGTGGAGAGATGACCTTATCAGATGCAGATTCGACTTCTTTAAGCCAGTTCATCTGGTCTTTTGTGAGAATAGTCTTTTTATCAAGCAAATCATCATCTTCGCCTTTGAAGTGCGAGATAGAATTACGAATAATCTTGATGTATTTCTTGGGTTCAAACACCGGAGTTGCCGGAACGCAGAATGCGACGAGGACACCGGCAATTGTCGGGTGAATACCTGAGTTAAGGAACAGATACCACACCGCGCTACCAATGGTCATATAGAAAATCTTACTCTGGATAGCCATCACCGAGCCGAGCAAAAGCACGCCGAGCAGGAATGCGGCATAGACGAGTAACATAACTTCAATATGTGTCGTATAAAATGCGGCTATCACTGCAATACCACCAATATCATCGACTACAGCGAGTGTAGTGAGGAATATTTTGAGTGACAGCGGAACGCGTTTGCCAAGCATTGCGAGAACGCCTAACGAAAATGCGATATCTGTTGCCATCGGAATGGCAGCGCCGCCGGCATATTCAGTGCCTTTGCTCATTGTTGAGAAAATAATTACCGGCACAATCATACCACCAATAGCACCCATAATCGGCAGTAATGCTTGTTTAAATGATGAAAGCTCGCCGACAAGCACTTCACGTTTAATTTCGAGACCGATAGAAAAGAAGAAGACAGCCATCAACGCATCGTTAATAAATGCGAGCAAGTCCATAGGCTCACCGGCATGACTAAACAAGTTAAAGTCGCCGATTTGCAGTCTCACTTCTTGAGTCCAAAAGTCAAAGTAATACTGATTAATCGCAGGGATATTTGCAATAATCATAGCCAAAACAGTTGCAGCAATCAACACATTACCGCCCGTAGCGTGGCGGCGAATAGCCTGTGTAGCCGCATAGAATACACGTTTGCCGAGCCAATATTCTTCGTCGGCTTTAATACGCGCTTGACGCTCTTCACGGCGTCTGATTTTTTCTTCTTGAGTTACCATAAAAAATTCTTGAGGGTGTACCTAATTAACGAACCCTTATATGTGTATGTATTAACAACAAACCTAATCGTGCTGTTCTTATAGTCTGATAAAAATAAAGAGCAGCAATTTTATTAAATAGTGATAGTTTACAGTTTCTATATTAATAAGTTGCTCAATCATGCTTATACTCACACAGTACAAGCATGATTGAACGATATTGTGTTTAATCGAGTTTAAGCACAGCGAGGAATGCCTTTTGGGGCACTTCAACAGAGCCGATTTGCTTCATGCGCTTTTTGCCCTTCTTTTGCTTCTCAAGCAATTTGCGTTTACGTGAAATATCGCCGCCATAGCACTTTGCGGTAACGTCTTTGCGCACAGCTTTGATGGTCTCACGGGCGATAATTTTGGCGCCTATTGCTGCTTGAATTGCAATATCAAATTGTTGTCTCGGGATTAGTTCTTTGAGTTTCTCACACATTCGGCGACCGAAAGTTACAGCGTTATCAGCGTGAGTCAATGTTGACAATGCGTCAACACTCTCGCCATTTAGCAAGATGTCGAGTTTGACAAGTTTAGATTCTCTAAAATCGTGAAGGTGATAGTCAAATGATGCATAACCTTTAGAGATTGATTTCAGTTTATCATAGAAGTCAATGACAATCTCGCCAAGCGGCATATCAAAAATCATCTCCATGCGATTACCGGAGATATATTCTTGCTTAACCAACTCGCCACGTTTGCTCAAGCATAATGTCATTATCGGGCCGATAAACTCAGCGGCAGTTATGACAGATGCACGGATATATGGCTCCTCGATGTGGTCAATCAGCGTCAAGTCGGGCAAACCTGAGGGATTGTGCACCTCTGTCATTGCGCCCTTCTTGTCATATACGCGATAGCTTACGTTTGGGACTGTCGTGATAACATCCATATCAAACTCGCGACCGAGACGTTCTTGGACAATTTCCATGTGGAGCAAGCCAAGGAATCCGCATCGGAAACCGAAACCGAGAGCCATTGATGATTCGGGTGTGAATGTCAATGACGCATCGTTGAGTTGCAGCTTTTCGAGTGAAGCGCGCAAGTTTTCAAAATCCTCGGTCTCAATGGGATATACACCGGCAAAGACCATCGGCTTTACCTCTTCAAAACCGTCGATTGCTGATTCACAAGGAGTCTCAACATGAGTAATCGTGTCGCCTACTTTCACCTCACGCGATGTTTTAATACCTGAAATGATATAGCCCACATTACCGGCAGAAAGCTCATTGCGTGGTGACATATCAAGTTTCAGGACTCCGATTTCATCGGCGTTATACTCCTTGCCTGTTGCAACAAACTTCACGAAGTCGCCCTTGCGAATTGTGCCGTTAATGATTTTGAAGTAAGCAATAATGCCACGGAAGGGATTGAATACAGAGTCAAAAATGAGGGCCTGCAACGGAGCATCCGGCTCACCGACAGGTGCCGGAATACGACGAATGATTGCCTCCAATATTTCAGGAATGCCCACACCGGTTTTGCCACTTGCGCGGATAATTTCCTCACGTTTACAGCCAATCAAGTCAATGATTTGGTCTTCAACCTCATCGGGCTTGGCAGAGTCAAGATCGACTTTATTAATGACCGGAATAATTTCGAGGTCATTATCAATCGCCATATATAAGTTTGAAATAGTCTGAGCCTGAATACCTTGCGAAGCGTCAACGATAAGCAATGCGCCCTCGCAAGCGGCGATAGAACGAGACACTTCATAAGAGAAGTCGACGTGTCCCGGAGTGTCAATAAGATTCAGAGTGAAAGGCTCTCCGTCGAGCGCGTATTCCATCTGAATGGCATGGCTTTTAATAGTGATACCGCGTTCACGTTCAAGCTCCATATCATCAAGCACTTGCGCCTCCATATCCTTTTCGGCTATGGTGTGAGTGTACTCTAACAGGCGGTCGGCAAGCGTCGATTTGCCATGGTCGATATGAGCTATGATGCAGAAGTTACGGATATTTTTCATTCGTTTTTCTATAAAATAATTTGCAAATTTAGCTATTTTTGCCCGATTTCAGCGAATTTCTCGTCAAAAATCGAAGTCGTCCAACGATAGCCTCCTCATTTTCAGGGATAAAGCCGATTATGATTGACCGTTTTAAAAACTTTTATATAACGTGTCTCGGCTATGGATTGGTATTATTCGTGAAAATTTTGTAAATTTGCACCCTGTAACCTATTAGAAATTGGATATGAAAATATTAGTAACAGGTTCAAACGGACAGTTAGCTCATGAGTTAAGAAATATACTTGAATCCACACACCCCGGTGAAACGACTTATGCGGATATTGAGGAATTAGACATCACAAATCGAGCTGATGTTGAGCAATACCTCAGACAGAACGACTTCACTCATGTCATAAACTGCGCCGCCTACACTGCGGTCGAGAAAGCCGAAGAGGATAAGCTGATATGCGCTTCGGTCAACATTGATGGTATCGCAAATATTGCTCACTTTGCCGATGAATTAGACTTGCGCATCTTGCATATCTCTACAGACTATGTGTTTGACGGCACATCTTGCCGCCCCTATAAGGAGAGCGACAAGGTCAATCCAATCTCGCAATATGGTGCAACAAAGCGCAAAGGAGAAACGGCGCTATTAGGTCTCGCACCAAATAGCATCGTTATACGCACAAGCTGGCTTTATTCGCCCTACGGTCACAACTTTGTAAAGACAATGCTTAGATTAGCAAAAGAGCACGGCAAAGTCAATGTCGTATGCGACCAAATCGGCACACCGACTTATGCTCACGATTTAGCAGAAACAATCGTCAACATCGTCTACGCGCCGCAATGGGTTCCGGGCATATTCAATTTCTCTAACGAAGGCGTTTGTTCATGGTATGACTTTGCTGTGGCAATTTTTGATGCAGCGGGTATAAACTGTCAAGTTGAGCCGGTCATGACCGATAACAGCAACGCAGTAGTTCGCCGTCCAAACTTCTCTGTGCTTGACAAATCACGCATCAAAGCGACATATTGCAAATCAATTCCACATTGGCAGGCATCGCTGAAGGACTGCATCAAACGTATTCAAAACGAAGCATAAATTTATAACACCACCATATTCATAATTAGTATATTTTGGCAACACTTAACGAAGAAATAAGCCGCCGCCGCACATTTGCGATTATATCACACCCTGATGCGGGTAAAACAACATTAACCGAAAAATTATTGCTCTTTGGTGGTGCAATCCACATAGCAGGAGCGGTTAAGTCTAACAAAATCAAAAAGACAGCGACAAGTGACTGGATGGAAATCGAGAAGCAACGCGGCATCTCGGTAGCGACATCTGTTATGGGCTTCAACTATGGCGATTACAAAATCAACATCCTGGACACCCCCGGTCACCAAGACTTCGCCGAAGACACTTATCGCACACTGACAGCCGTTGACAGCGTTATCATCGTTGTCGATGTTGCAAAGGGCGTTGAGCAACAGACTCGCAAGCTCATGGAAGTCTGCCGCATGCGCAATACCCCGGTTATCATATTTGTCAACAAACTTGACCGCGAAGGTCGTGACCCGTTTGAAATTCTTGATGAGCTTGAGTCCGAGCTCAAAATCAGTGTTAGACCCTTGAGCTGGCCTATTAATATCGGCGCAAAATTCAAAGGCGTTTACAACATCTACGAAAACTCATTAGACCTCTTTACGCCAAACAAACAGCGCGTAACAGAGCGCATAGAGATTGACGATGTAAACGACGCACAAGTTGATGCAGCCGTTGGCGAAACAGATGCTGCCAAGCTCCGCGAAGACCTTGAGCTCATTGAAGGTGTTTATCCTGAATTTGAAGTCGAGCAATATCTCAAAGGGCGCGTTGCTCCAGTATTCTTCGGCTCTGCGCTCAACACATTCGGTGTCAAAGAACTTCTCGACTGCTTTGTTAAGATTGCTCCCACCCCACGCCCTGTTCAAGCGCAAGAGCGCACGATTGAGCCAACGGAGCAAGCATTCACCGGCTTCGTGTTCAAGATTCACGCAAATATGGATCCCAACCACCGCAGTTGCATCGCTTTCGTCAAAGTTTGCTCAGGTAAATTTGAGCGCAATGCCAACTACAAGCATATCCGCTCAGGTAAAATGATGAAATTCTCTGCGCCAACAGCATTCATGGCTCAGAAGAAAAATATTGTAGATGAAGCCTATCCCGGAGACATCGTTGGTCTGCCCGACACCGGCAACTTCAAAATCGGCGACACACTGACCGAGGGCGAAGAAATCCACTTCAAAGGCTTGCCAAGTTTCTCTCCTGAGATGTTTAAATACATCGAGAATACTGACCCGATGAAATCTAAGCAGCTCGAAAAAGGCATCCAACAGTTGATGGACGAAGGTGTTGCTCAGCTATTCGTCAACCAATTTAACGGTCGCAAAATCATCGGTACGGTTGGTCAACTACAATTTGAGGTAATCCAATATCGCTTGCTCCACGAATATGGCGCACAGTGTCGATGGGAACCAATTTCGCTGTATAAAGCATGTTGGATTGAAAGTGAAGACGAAGCTGCGCTCGACGCATTCAAACGTCGCAAGCATCAGTTCATGGCAGTAGACCGCGAAGGACGCGATGTATTCCTCGCTGACTCAAACTACGTGCTGCAAATGGCACAATCTGATTTCCCTAAGATTAAGTTCCATTTCACCAGCGAGTTTTAAGGCAACAGACAAGTCAAACATCATACACCCACAACATTTAAACGCTAAATGTTGTGGGCGAATTATGTATAAACATTTGCTATATAACGAGTTGTAAATCCGCGGTCAAATTGTTCAAAATATTTGCAACAAATTTTTGCAATACGAGTAATTAATTGCTAAATTTGCAGACCATCTAAACTAATCAACCGAATAATAAATCAATAAATATTATAATGGAAATTACTGGTAAAATCATTGCTTCTCTTCCTGAAGCCGGTGGCGTATCTAAAGCCGGAAACAGCTGGAAGAAAAAAGAATATGTACTCGAGACACAAGAAACATATCCTCGCAAAGTTTGCTTTAACTTCTTTGGCGACAAATGCGACCAATATCCCTTGCAAATCGGTCAATTGGTAACAATCAGTTTTGACCTCGAAAGCCGCGAATACAACGGCCGTTGGTACACTGACGTAAGGGCATGGAAAGCAGAACAAGCTGCTGACACTATGGCACAACCAGCGCCCATGGGCGCACCTGCACCAATGGCAGCTCCCGCCCCGATGGCAGGTTCACCCGTACCTCCCCCACCCGTTGTTCCACAAGCAGGTGCAACTGACGATTTGCCATTTTAAAGCATCTCATCAAGATTTATCTAACGAGCAGAAGATTAACGCAGGAGCGCACAAATCTTCCGCTCGTTTGTTATATATAAAAGCACATTATTATTTAGACCGACACAGCACAACAAAAAGTCATATTTCAGATACTTTTTTGAGCAGATTAGATTAATAAATGATTTTTTTTGTGTAAGTTTGCATTAAAATAAGTACGTACAATATACAAATCACTTATGGCCCGAAAACGAAAACCACTACCTACACTAAATTCGGTTGAAATAACCGATGTTGCCGCTGAAGGAAACGCGTTAGCACGTGTCGATGAGATGGTAGTCTTCGTACCGTTTGCCGCACCCGGCGATGTGGTAGACATAAAATTAGATAAGAAGAAAAAATCATACGCAGAAGGACATATTGTCGCCATACACCAAGAAAGTCCTATCCGAGTAAAACCGCGCTGTAGTCATTTCACCATTTGCGGTGGATGCCGTTGGCAACATCTACCATACGAGTTTCAGCTTAAATGCAAACAGCAACAAGTCGTGGATGCACTGACACGCATTGCTAAAGTCGAACTGCCTGAGATATCACCGATTTTAGGTTCTAAAAACATATGGGAATACCGCAACAAAATGGAGTACACATTCTCCAACAAATGTTGGCTAACATTTGAGCAACTCAACAGTGGCGAAGAATTCCCTGACAGAGATGCTGTTGGCTTTCACATCCCCGGTGCATTTGACAAGGTGCTCGACATCGAACGCTGCTACCTGCAAGATGACTTTTCAAATAAATTAAGGTTGCACATCAAGGCCTTTGGCAAAGCCAATGGATATACGTTCTATGACCTTCGCGCTCAACAAGGCTTCCTGCGCACGCTCATGGTGCGTATCGCATCAACAGGCGAAATCATGGCGCTATTGGTAGTTGGCGAGAATGATTCAGACAAGATAGAGGCTTTGCTGTCAGATGTCAAATCAAACTTTCCCGAAATCACATCGCTGCTATACACCGTCAACACAAAGGTCAACGACACTTTCGGCGACCTTGACATAATCACATATAGCGGCAAAGATTATATTGAAGAAGAGATGGAAGGACTTCGCTTCAGAGTAGGTCCGAAGTCATTCTATCAGACGAACTCACGTCAGGCTTATGAGCTATATAAAGTCGCACGCAAATTCGCTGACCTCACCGGCAACGAATTAGTGTATGACCTTTACACCGGCACAGGCACAATCGCCAACTTTGTCAGCCGCCAAGCTGCCAAGGTTATCGGCATCGAATATGTCGAAGACGCTATCGCTGATGCCAAGATTAACTCAGCAGTCAACGGCATTGACAATACATTGTTTTATGCCGGAGATATGAAAGACGTGCTCACCGATAACTTCATCAGCGAGCATGGCCATCCTGATGTCATGATAGTAGACCCGCCACGCGCCGGAATGCATGGCGATGTCGTAGATGTTATAATGAGAGCAGAGCCAAAACGCATTGTTTATGTCAGCTGCAATCCGGCGACACAAGCTCGAGACTTGGCACTGCTTGATTCTAAGTACAAAGTTTTAGCCGTTCAGCCGGTGGATATGTTTCCACACACCCACCACGTTGAGAATGTGGTTAAGCTCGAATTACGTTAACTAACAATTATTTGCTCAATGTAGAATTATAATAACGAATATCACCGGTGACTTCCTTGCCAATGAAATCGGGCTTATCAAAAGCCTCGTCAGCATTAGATAGCTCGATTTCGGCAATTTTCAAGGGCGCAAGTTCACCATGAAATTCATCAATTTCCCAACAATGCATACCTGACATAACGACATAACGAGTCTTATCAATCACTCTACCTGATGAACATCTCGCGAGCATCTCACGAGCATCAGCTAACGGAATTGAATACTCCCATTCGTCACGAACTGCACCGCTATTTAATCCTTTGACCGTAAGATAGGCTTGGTCATCTTTAATTCGCACTCTCACGGTTGCCTTTGGATCTGCATTTAGATAACCCTGCACAATATGGTGTCTCTTTAATGCTATATCACGATAAGAAGTAGATACAACAAGGAATTTACGTTCTATCTCTTTTGCCATGTTTTTAATGATTTTTTAATTCATTGCAAAGTTATATATTCAGCCGCTAATGAACTGCCAACTACATAAAATATTTTTGTTTATTTTGGCAATTTTCTTTGCCTCGATAGGGCTTACTGTCGATGCAGAGAACGTAGCGAAGAGCGCTGCTGCGCGTGATTATGTATATATCCGAGGCATAGTGCGAGACTCTGTTACCTATGAAGTCCTGCCTTTTGCGTCTGTCGTCGTAGCCGGTAACGGTGGCAGTACATTGACTGACAACAACGGTGTTTTTGAGATGGCTGTTCCTAAAACGACACGCACATTCAGCGTTACGTGTGTGGGTTATGACAAGGCGACGGTGACAATAAGTCGCACTAATTACAACATGTATGTTGTGTATTTAAAGCCGTCCACAACAGAGCTTCACGAAGTCGTTGTACACAAAAAGAAATATTCTAAGAAGAACAACCCGGCGGTTGATTTCTTGAATAAGATAAAGAATTTATCGCCGAAGAGTGACCCAAAGAATCACCAATGGTATAGCTACCAAAAATATGAACGCATATCATTAGCCATAAACCATTTTAGTGCTGAAAAGACACATCGCCATATCGTCAAGCACTTCCCATTTCTAAAGAATCATGTTGACACGTCAGAAATTTCAGGCAACCCGATTCTGAACATTTCGGTCACAGAGAAATCGTCAGACGTATACTATTCGCGAGACCAGAACAAGACAAAAGAAGTTATCTCGGGAGTCCGTTCTCACGGTATAGACGAGATTTTTGACAAACAAAGCATGGACGTATTCTATCGTGACGTAATGCGCGAAGTAGACCTATATCAAAATGATATAGCTATACTTCAAAATCGGTTTGTCAGTCCGTTGTCACGCATCGCAGCCGACTTTTATAAATTCTATCTGACAGATACTGTTGAGGTTGACAATGAGAAGTGCATTGTCTTGTCATTCTATCCTCACAACCCGGCAGCATTCGGCTTCATAGGTCACGTCTATGTTCCGCTCGGTGACACCACCATGTTCATCAAGAAGGTTGACATGCGTCTACCTAAGAACATAAATCTCAATTTTATAGAGAACTTGCAAATTTCTCAAACATTCAAAAAAGCGGCTGACGGCACTCGCTTAAAAACGCACGATGATATGATAGCCGAAATGTCTATCATCAGCGGCACACAAAGCATATATGTGCGTCGAAATGTCGCTTATGACAATCACTCTTTCGACAAGCCTGCCGACACCACTGTTTTCAAAAATCTTGGTTCTGAAATTGTCGCAATAGGTGCGAAAAAGCGAAACACCGAATTTTGGGATAGCACACGACTTATTGAGATACCTCACGGCGAAGCTCATGTTGATGAACTTATGGCAGGATTACGCCATAACAAAGTTTACTATTGGGGTGAAAAGATAATTAAGATGCTGTTTACAGGCTATATACCGACATCAGAGAATAGTAAATTTGACTACGGACCTGTAAATTCGACAATCAGTTACAGCGGCAGAGAGGGCATAAAATTCCGTGTCGGCGGCATGACTACGGCAAACTTAAACAAGCATTGGTTTGCACGTGGCAACGTATCCTACGGCACTCGTGATGGGCAATTCAAATATCGTGGCGAGCTCGAATATTCATTCAATGAAAAAGAATATCACGCACGCGAGTTCCCTATTCATGCCATTAGATTGACCAATCTATACAACATTGACCGACCCGGTCAACACTACCTCTACACGAGTAGTGACAACTTTGTCATGTCACTCAAACGTATGAGCGACAAACGCTCTACATATCACCGAGTCACCGAGTTAGCCTATATCCTCGAATTGGAGAATCATTTCTCTGTCGAAACCACCTTAAAGACAGAACGTCAAGAGGCGACAGAGACAGTTGACTTTGTGAACGGATTCGGCGAAGAGTTCAGGCACTATCGAGAGAACTCTATCACGGCGAAATTACGGTATGCGCCGGGCGAAAAATTCTACCAAGGCAAGACGGAGCGCATCCCCATCACAATGGATGCACCTACCGTAGAGATACAGCACACTTTCGCGCCAAAAGGTCTTTTCGGTTCAATGTTTCCTATTAACAAGACAGAGATTTCAATACTTAAGCGTTTTTGGTTCTCGGCTTTCGGCTACCTCGACATGATAATCGGAGGTGGTCACGTGTGGAGCAAATCGTCATATCTTGACTTGCTGATACCAAATGCCAACCTTACATATATCATCCAACCGCTAAGCTATTCGCTCATGAACCCCATGGAGTTTATAAACACATCCTACGCATCTTGGGATGCGACATATTGGGCAAATGGCGCAATATTCAACTACATACCTTACTTCAAAAAGATGAAACTTCGCGAGGTCGTGACCTTCCGAGGCATTTATGGCACGTTCAGCAAAAAGAGCGACCCTGATTATCATCCTGAACTGTTTAGATTTCCGACCGACGTTGAAGCTCGCAAGATGGGTTCTACGCCATACATGGAGCTATCTGTTGGCATTGACAACATTTTCAGATGCTTACGTCTCGACTATGCATGGCGTTTAAGCTACCTAAACACGTCCTATCCGATAGACCGTCAAGGTCTGCGCATCGCTATGCACTTGACATTCTAAGGTTCAAATTACTTTACAAATCAAACATTTTTAGATTATTTGGTTTATAATAGTATGTATATCAGAGTAAAATTAGTAATTTTGCGATGTTATATGTCTTAATCCTTAAAAATATTAATCCAAATGGCTAAAAAAAGTCAATTTTCAAAGATAGGACTAATCGCTGCTACAGTTGGCTCTGCGATAGGTTTAGGCAATGTTTGGCGATTTCCTGCCGAGACACAGAGCAACGGCGGCGCAGCATTCCTATTCTTATATATCATCTGCATACTCATTTTAGGTATACCCGTTATGCTTGCCGAATTTTCGCTCGGTCGCTCAGGACGAGGTGACTCTATACGCGCATTCCAACACCTCACACCGGGCAAGAAATGGTGGATATTTGGTGCAATTGCCATTCTCGCTTCATATCTGATTTTGATATTCTATATGGTGGTTGCCGGATGGATATTAGAGTATCTATGGCAGTCAATAACCAATGACCTCTACGCGCCTATTGCTGGAACAAATAACCTCGAGAGCACATTCACACTGAAAATGCAAGAATACATCTTCAGCAATGTCACGCCTATCATTGCAACAGTTGTCATTATAATTGCAAACATTGCCGTTCTAATTGGAGGAGTGCAGAAAGGTATTGAACGACTGTCCAACGTGCTGATGCCACTATTATTCATCATACTAATCGCGATATGTTGCCAGACGCTAAGTCTGCCCAAAGCCGATGAGGGATTGGCATACTTTCTCAATCCGGATTTTTCAAAGATAACGCCATCAGCTTTTATCAACGCATTAGGACAAACATTCTTCTCGCTAAGTCTCGGCATGGGCATTCTTCTTACATATGCTGCATACTATCCGGACTCAACCAAACTGCCACGTACGTCTGTGATAGTCTCATCGCTCAGTTTACTCGTGGCGGTACTCATGGGCTTCATCATCTTCCCGGCAATAAAATCGTTTGGGCTTGACGGTCAAAGTCTTGAAGGGGCAACTTTGGTATTTGTCACACTGCCTGAAGTATTCGCACAGCTACCCGGCACACAGATATGGTCTATTCTATTCTTTCTTCTGCTATTAGTCGCTACACTAACATCAACCGTATCAATCGCAGAGGTCTCGGTGTCATTTGTCAGCGACCACTTGAAGATGTCACGCACAAAGGCATGTTTTCTCGTCTTGTTGCCACTATTAATTTTCAGCCCTATATGCTCACTATCATTTGGTGTACTTGACAACATAAAGCTATTTGGATTAAACATCTTCAACTTTCTCGACACATTCTCGACCAATATCTTATTGCCGGTGGCATCAATCGGTCTATGCTTGTACGTAGGCTGGTTTGCACCTCGCAAACTCTTGCCTGACCAGCTCAGTAATTTCGGTTCAATACAATCTCACGTGACAACAATCGTCACAATGATGATACGCTTCGTTGCGCCACTGCTGATTGCAGCCATACTCATCTACTCGTTCTTATAACAGATGTCTCGCAAAACAAAATTCAACAAAGCTGACAAGGCAGCGTTTGCCACTGCGTTAGCGCTATTAGTAGCCTTGTGCATATACACAGGACGAAGCACAACAAGTACGGCTTCCGACGACAAAACGTGGCAAGCAAAAGCCGATAGCATAGCGACAATAATCAAGGCAGAACAAAGCGCGGCAGATTCAGCCAAGGCAAACAAGCCACACAAAAAGCGCAAACATAAAAAGGAGAAAGCGTCTAAAGTAGCCTCCAAAGCTACGCCACGCAACCACCTCGACGAAATAATCTCCAACTAATAACTCTGATTGAGACCATCTCAACAAAGCCGACATCTCGCGAGAAGAGAAGTCGGCTTTTATTATATCTAACAGCGTTGTTACCAACAAAATGGTGGGAGCAAGCATAATCCAATTACAAGCGATATTTAGGCTTCGCCTTGTTCAGCGAGGTATGCCTCACAAGCCTCAACAAGTTCAGCATACCATGCTTCTCCAAAACGGCGAGTTAATGGTCCTGCAAGAAACTGATAGAGACGTATGCCTTTGCTTCTGCCAAGTATCTCTGCGCATTTACAGATTTTCCACTTGTGATAGTTGACAGCTGTAAATGTTGGATATTCGGTAAGTCTCACCGGGTAAAGATAGCATGAAATTGGTTTGCAAAAGTCAATTTTTCCTTCTCTTGAAGCTCGTTCAAGGGCACACAAGCACTTGCCGCCTTTGTCATAGCAAGTGAATACGCAGTTGCGACCGTCAATAATAGATGTCACGAGGTCGCCTTCCTCGTCAACATAAGCTACACCATTCTCTTTAATTTCGCGCTGTGCAGCAGGTAACAAGTCGTCCCAAACGGCAGGTAATACCTCCTCAAGTTTTTTGCGCTCAGCTTCGGTGATAGGCGCACCGGCATCGCCTTCAATGCAACACTCACCGAGACAAGTGTCAAGGTCACAGCAAAAAAATTGCTCTATTAAATCGAGGCTCACTAATGTATCTTGAATTTGCAACATAATTTCTTCTGAAGTATTTTGAGAATCCATATTATCTAAAAAGTGAATATTATCGTTCTGCAGAGCTAAGAGTTGCCCAACCGATAAGTCTGTCATAGCGTTCACCGCGACGGCGGTGATAGACTTTGACATCATAACGATTGACAGTCTCATACTTATCTCCCTCAATTACTGACGTATATCCGCGGTTTTTACCTGACGGTACGGCAAGGTATTGATAGCTGTAGGCTCCCTGTTTGAGCAACATTGCGCGTTCATATCGGTGCGTTGCTGCATTATATGTCATCAGTGATTCGGGGCTGAATTTGCGTTGCACCATATCGCCATCAACAAAAATCATCAAACCCGGCGTTTCAGGGTAATCTAACGAAAAGTGAACGATGCCATAATCAGCCTCAATATCAGAATCATCAGAGTCAGATTGTCTTATGACATAGCCTCCCGATAGTGTCTGGTCGTAGAGATATAGCTCAGTGTTTCTCGGCCTGTCTTGTTCTATGGTGAAATGGTAATAAGAACGCATAAACTCAATATTTTCGACACGCATACCGGGGTAATAGGTCGATATAATCTCCATGCGGCGATATTCGTTACCGGCATCAAAAATTAATGCTCTATTGTGCTCATAGATTGAGGTATTGCCGGCGACGCGCAGTGGCTGTTGTATTGCGACTTCATTATCCCATCTGTGATTCTGTTGCACCACTACTGTTACATCATTAAATGGGTCATAGACATTAGCTCTCTCTGTATTGACTGCTAATGAGAGTTGTTGATGAGCATTATTGTAATCTATATCAGTGCGAGTCGTGACATCAGCCGAAATCATTGCGGTTTGTTCGCTTATCATAAAGCGACACTGCAGCCATGTCGTATCGGGATTATTCTCGGGGTAAATCCTAAGCAGATAGTTACCTGAGAGCTTAGGTGAGACTTGCTCGTTAGGAATAGTCATTGCGTAATGCACATAATGTACACTTGTTGCTCGCGAAAAGTCATAATTATCTATTGTGCCTTCGTTAAATCCATCAAGGAATTCCGAATCAACAAGGCCTGAAGGCTGCCAATTGCGGTTGCAATGTATCAATTGATAGCGCATAAAGTCGCGGTCTTCAGACAAGCGGTCAAATGCAATGCTTATTACATCACCCGAGCCGAGCATAATGACAGGTGTTCGCTGCCACTCGCCGTTGACACCGACCTGAAGCGTACGCACATACTCATCATTGACGCCTGTCATAGTATCAATAATAGTCTGCGCAAGTGCCCTACCCGACACGATTCCGCAAAGGCATAATATGATTAGAAGTCGTTTCACCATTCTATCGGAGTTAGACCTTGCTTAACGAGATAAGCATTTGCTTGTGAGAAATGATGATTTCCAAAAAATCCGCGATAAGCAGACAGCGGAGAGGGGTGAGGCGAGGTTAACACCAAGTGTCTCATACGATTAATCAGAGCACCTTTACGGATAGCATAACTTCCCCACAGCATAAACACAAGTCCTTCACGCTGCTTAGACAAGCAGTCAATAACGGCATCAGTAAATTGTTCCCAGCCATGGCCTTGATGAGAGCCTGCGTGGTGTGCCTCAACCGTTAGCGTAGAGTTTAGTAACAGCACACCTTGCTCAGCCCAGCGCGTCAAATCGCCTGACTGCGGTATAGGTCTGCCGGTATCAGCATTTATTTCCTTGAAAATATTGACCAAAGAGGGAGGCATCTGAACACCGTCGGCAACAGAGAAGCACAAGCCATTTGCTTGACCAATATCGTGGTATGGGTCTTGCCCGAGTATTACGACTTTTACTTTGTCAAAAGGACAAGCATCAAATGCAGCAAAGATACGCCCGGCAGGAGGAAACACGGTTGTCGTTTTATAGGCATTTCTTACAAACTCTGTAAGTTTATAAAAATAGTCCGCATCCCATTCTTTATTAAGGCATTGCCTCCATGAGGGCTCAATCTTAACGTCCATAGTCTGATATCTTTGATTTGGAAATATACAAAAAAAGCATTACTTTTGCGCCAATATTGGCTGTAGGTGCTCATAGTTCAATGGATAGAATAACGGATTCCGGTTCCGTCGATTAGGGTTCGACTCCCTATGGGCATACAAATTTAATGAAAAACTCCGACTCTTGCGAGCCGGAGTTTATTTTTTATCTTACTTTTTCACTGGTTTTGGTTCCGGCGCAAACTTATTGGGGTAATCAATATGCTTACGAGGCTTAACCATTGCCATGATTATAAGTATCACGCCAAGAATAATAAAGGGAATGCTGAGGCATTGACCCATGTTCAATGTCATGTTCTGCTCGAATGCGACTTGGTCATTCTTGATAAACTCAATAAGGAAACGAGAGCCGAATACACCGACAAGGAATGTGCCGAAGAGCAGACCTTGACGCTCACCGAGATTCTTCTTCCAATACATCCACATCATCAGACCAAATAACACAAAGTAGCATAGCGCTTCGTATATCTGTGTCGGATGACATGCTTGACCTTCATAAAGGGCATGCCATTCGTTAGATCTAACAAACATAAAGCCCCAAGGCAGATCAGTTGTATGGCCGAAAATTTCTGAATTCATCAAGTTGCCAAAGCGTATCATACCACCCACCAATGCGATGACAATAGTCAAACGGTCAAAGGTCCACAGTGGGTTACGCTTGGTCGTATAGATTGAGAATAAAATTACCGCAATAATTATACCGATAGCGCCACCATGACTGGCAAGACCGCCTTCCCATGTCGCGATTATCTTCCACGGATGTTGTGAGTAATAGTCCCACTCATAGAAGAACACATGGCCGAGACGGGCACCGATGACGGTTGCCGCCGCAACCCATATCAACAATACGCCCATCCAGCTCTCAGGCGCGCCTTCGCGCTTAAACATTTTCGATACCAGATTAAAGCCTATCCAAAAGCCTATGGCAAACATGAGGCCATACCAACGGACTCGAAGGGCCTCGCCAAACACATACGGATCTACATTCCAAACGATATAGTTAAGCATATCTTTTATCAATTAAGTTATTGATTTTATTTCTTTGAAAAATATTCTTTGGTAGCAGCTCTTACTTTACCACTGAGCGACAATACCGCAATCATTGTCGGCAATGCCATCAAAGCGTAAAACAAGTCACAAGCACCAACAGCAGCTTCAAGCGGCACAATGGCAAAGATGATGAGCGATGCAAGGTAAACATAAGCATACCAGCGACCGCGTTTGCTGCCAAAGAGATAGCCTGCACAAGTCGTACCATAGAATGAATATGAGAACATTGATGAGAATGCAAAACAAGTCACCACAAACATCAACAGATATTGACCGCCGGGAATTGCTGAAGCAAATGCTCGAGATGCGACCTCAAGGCCTTTAACGCCTTCGACATTTATATCTCCACAAAGCAAGATTGCCAAAGCTGTCAACGTGCAGACCAAACCGGAGTCAATGCTCGGCCCGAGCATTGCGATAAGACCTTCGCGCACCGGTTTATTGTTGCGAGACGCACCATGCATAATTGAAGCCGTACCAATGCCGGCATCATTCACCAAAGCCGCACGTCTTGCTCCGATTAGAGCTATACCTGCCAAGGCACCAAATCCAGCTTTCAAATTAAACGCCTCGCTAAATATACGAGAGAAAACCGCGGGCACGTCAGAGATGTGGGTCACAATGATATAAAATACCATCAAAAAGTAAATTCCTACCATAAATGGCACCAACCATGAGGCGACATTCGCAATGCGCTTGATGCCACCGAGAATAACAACAGCGACAATGGCAGCAATTGCAATACCACACAACAAGCGGAAAGTTTGAAGATTATCTATTGTCAGAACGCCTCCGACAGCGCTGAGGAACGAGCTTGACGAAATGCCTTCAGGCGTGGTAAACGTGGTCATAAATGCCTCAGTAAGCTGATTGGCATTCATAATACACATCGTGCCGAACATGCCGGCAATAGCAAAGAACTTAGCCAACGGTTTCCATTTCATGCCAAGGCCTTGCTCTATAATGTGCATAGGCCCGCCCTGTGGTCTGCCCATGTCATCTTTGCCTTTAAACATGATAGCGAGAACACCTTCATGATATTTTGTAGCCATACCAACAAGCGCACTAACCCACATCCAGAAGATAGCACCGGGTCCGCCCATCACCAAAGCGATAGCCACACCGGCAATATTACCAAGACCGATTGTAGCAGCAACGACAGAAGCGAGAGCTTGCACTGATGATATTTGACCATTTTTAGCGTCACTTTTACGACGCAATTCCTTTAAAGCGTCCGGCAAATGGCGCAAAGAAACGAAGCCGGAGGATATAAACAGAAACAATCCGCCGCCAATCAATAAGAAGAACAACGGATAGCCACAAATTATTTCTGAGAGATTGATTATAAGATTACCTAACTGATCTAACATATAAAATAATAGGTTGAAGCATAGCAACTGCGTCACCTTGCAATATTAAAGTTGCAAAAGTACAAATTTTTTCGCGGTACGGCAAACCATGTGACGAGATTATTGTTATAATTCAATCAAAAGTCAATTAATTGACTACATATAACTATTATCGTGTAAGGACAATGTCACACTCCTTGGCAATGCGACGCATGTTCATGATAGCATAACGCATACGACCGAGCGCAGTGTTGATGCTGACACCCGTAAGGTCTGCTATTTCTTTAAAACTAAGGTTTTTATAGTAACGCATAACCAACACCTCGCGCTGCAAATCAGGCAGTTTCTTGACCAAGCGGCGAACATCGGCACATATCTGTCTGTCAATCATCATGTCCTCTATGGTGTCTTCACTGAGGTCACGACGATTAAGCACATCATAGTTGTCATCGTCTGTAGAGACGGCTGCCTCGACACGACCTTGACGGAAATGGTCTACAATAAGATTACGCGCTATACAAGTCAGCCAAGCGCTAAACTTGCCTGTCTCGGTATAACGTCCCTGACGTATGGTCATAATAGCCTTGACAAAGGTCTCTTGGAAGATATCCTCAGCCAAATCAGAGTCTTTGACCATCTGAATAATATATGAGTGAATGCGAGATTGGTGACGGCTCAACAGCGCGTCAAATGCCTCGTCATTGCCATTCGCATAAGATGCCACCAACGCTTCATCGGTGATCTCTTCGATTATTTGCATTACTTCTATGTTTTAATAATTTGGAGTAATGATATGCAATAGGCGATTCAGAGTTTTAAATTAAACAATTGGTTTATTTATGCCGCTTTGAACGGCATTTGTGGCAAAGTTAATAATTTATGTTTATTCACAAAAGTATTTATTGGCATATTTAGCATATTTTAACTATATGCAATACAATATTTTCTATCGCACTGATTTTTAACACACAATATATCTTAGATCTTTACTCTTTTTACCACAAATAGTACACAAAGATTGTACTATTCTGGAATCAATGATTAATTTTGCACTTGACAACTAAAAAAATTGCACGAAAACTGTTGCAAAATTGCATTAGCTGCGTTTAGCTTATAGAAACGGCAAAATCAAATGGAAAAAGAAACATTTTCATCACTATATAATCGGCTTCATCATCGGCTAAAAGCCTCAGCGCGCAGGCTCCTCGGTAATGATGATGACGCAGACGACGCCTTGCAGGACGCATTTTGCAACCTGTGGCAACGACGAGATGGAATTGTTTCAGAAACAGAGGCTACCGGACTTAGCGTTACAACAGTCAGAAACGTCTGCATTGACAAGTTACGACGACAACAGTCCCACCCCACAGACGCCATTGATGATAATCTTCAACCGCCTAATGACAATGATTATGAAGACGACTCAGAAAAATTTCAGACCGTCAAAGCAATTATCGACAATAGCCTCAACGAGCAACAGCGACACATCTTATATATGCGAGATTACTCAGGCTACTCTTTTGAAGAAATCGCGCAGGAGACAGGTCTCAGTGAAAGCAATATCCGGCTAATATTAAGCCGAGCCAGACGCGCAGTCAGACAATGTTACATAAATTCAACAATGAAGCAATGAAAGAAATCATTTCAGACATAGACAGCCTACATAGCTTGATAGAGAAATATTTTGACGGCGAGACGTCTCTCGACGAGGAGCGGACATTGCGTCATTCTCTCGCTGCTACATCTTTGCAAAGCGATAAAATAAATGAAGCTAAGGCAGTACTCGGTTTCTTTGCCACACAGCGCAAAGTTTCACGACAGAAGCCGAGCAAGCTCCCCTATCGTGCGGCAGCCGTAATTGCTTTACTAATAGCATCAGCCGCATCAATAGTCCACTTTAAAAGCTCTGAAACATCAGACTATATGTGCTATATCGCCGGTAACTATTCTGACAGCAAAGAAGATTCGTTTGCCATAATGCAAGAACAACTCAGCGACATCAGTGAAGCTCGCACAGAGATTTACAACGACATTAATGACGAACTCGGCAACTTATTTGAGATTACTAACTTATAAAGCGATACAATCATGCAACGCATATTCATATTATTTTTTATCATTGCTCTTAACATTGCGGCAGCTTCGGCACAAACCGCAATCAAGGAGACTGTATTCAATGGTAAATATCAAAACGACAAAGACGCGACAGAGACAATAGTCCAAGGAGATGCCCTTAATCGCTACAAATTAGATTACTATAGAGGTATCACAATAAAAAACCGTCCTGACGATGCCATAGAAATAGAGAAAGCTGTCATTAAAGACGGCAAAAAAGCCAACGACAAAGAAGTGTCATATAAGGACGGACATCTGTATTACGGCATATACTCGTTCAAACGTGCCACAACAAACAAATACATCTTCTATCTTAACCAACATCTGACGGGCGGCAATAAAATTGTCGTAATCTATATGGTTGGGGAAGCCAAACTTAACGACATTAAAAAACTAATTCAGAAGTAGCTATGAAGCCATTCGCCATACTAACAATTGCGCTTACTGCTGCATTTTCTATCACAGCACAAGAGAAAGCGTCGATAGACACCGATACAATCAAGGTGATTAACAATCCAAACTATGTAACAATCAGTCGCAATGGCACAAGCACAACCATTAGCGCATCTTATAACGACAACATATCAGAGCGAATATACAACTATACAACAGACGTTAATCCAAACGATGGCAGCGTAACCGACAATGAGCCATCATTTGACCTCGACTTGCCTTTTCTCAAAGAGAAATCAAGCAAGAATACAGCCAAATTAAAAATTGGTTTTATGAAAGGTATGTACATAGGTGTAATGATGCCTCAATCAAGTCCTTATGGTTTCCGCACCGGTTGGGATGTAGGTTTTGGCGAATTGATTAGCCTTGACTACAGCCTTAATAAATATGGTTTATCATTCAACACCGGCCTCGGTATTTTTGATAAATATTTTAGAATCAAGAATTATGCTCGTGTAAGTTCAGACTTTGGTATAATCAACGTGATACCGGTTGACGAAAATGTCAATGAAGCAAAATCGCATCTCGCGTTAGCCGGTTTCCAACTTCCGCTAATGCTCTGTCAGAGAATCAAGGATATAACGATTTCAGTCGGTGGCACATTCTATCTCAACACATACATGACAGGTGCGTACTGCTATAAAATCGGCAATATTAAGACCAATGAGTCATATAAAGGTCTCCATCAGAAACCACTCACAATAGACTTAAATGCAGCAGTAACAGTAAGTGATTTTGTCGGTGTGTACGTTAGATATTCGCCCATGTCAATGTTCCGTGATGGATATGGTCCTAAATTCAAAACATTATATTCAGGCATTACATTCAACTTCTAATCTCAGATTATCATGACACGAAATATCTTATGCATCATAGCATTGCTATTATTTTCACCTTTAGCACGAGCAACCGAGAGTCAGCCGGCAGACACCTTGTTTAACACGACAACGGCTTCACAAGTTGTCATAACAGAGAGCGCTAATGGAGTACAGTTTGAAGTAAAAAGCGAGGACAGTGACTCCACAGCATTCACATACTCACAAGAATATTCGCCAAACGCGACCGTGAAGTCACATCAAGGGATAGACAAAATTATCCTCAAACAATTCAATCATTGTTGGGATATGACATTCGGAGGTTTGGGCATGGGATTTGTCAGCGCACCAAACTCAGGCGTAGACATTGAACCGACTAAGTCTTTTGAAATTTCATTGCTCAGATTTATATGTGTGAAATATTCTATACCACATACATTTAATAACATTACTTTCGGATTAGGTTGGGCTTGGCGCAATTACCGCACCACCACAGGCATACGCTTTGTCGATAATGATGGTATTGTCACAACTGATGTCTTTCCCGAAGGCACTACGCCACGGTTCTCACGCATCCAAACATTCACCTTAGAATTTCCGGTAATGTATGAGCAATTTCTACCAGTCAAAGGTATCAATAAAACATCAGTAACCTTGACCTTTGGCGCAATCGGTTGCTGGAACACCAATGGCAGCATTCTATCAGCATGGACAGACCAAGGCAATGTCAAAATAGAAGAGTCATCAAACAAAATTAACCACCGCAAATTTACCGTTGACTATATGGCGGTGTTTAAGTTTATACCATGTACAGGCTTGTATATGCGATATTCACCAAGCTCAGTCCTTACAGGTAACATTTCGCCTAAATTCAGTTCACTCTCTTTCGGTATCATCTTTGGCATTTAAGCCACATACACAAACAAAAACGACATCGGCAGACTCAACGAAGGTCAAGTCTGCCGATGTCGTTTTTGTTGTTACTCTCTATTTACCAACTCCAATCGAAGCGTTCAATATCTTCTTCTACGAGTTGGTCTCCTGACTGTACTTCAATAAAGCGCAAGTCAGAGATAGCCTTGACAGCATGCTTCATGCCCTTCTTGATGTCAACCACATCGCCACGCTTCACACTGCGCACTTCGCCATCTATAACGAGAATGCCTTCACCGTCAACAAAAGTCCAAACTTCATCGCGATGATGGTGGACTTGATAGCTAATATTTTTGCCGGCTTTGATTACCAACTGCTTGGTCAGAGCTTTGTGACCATCAGCGAACTCAATATTATCAACGACTTTATATTCGCCCCAGCGACGTTCTTCGTACATAGGACGACGGCCAAGTTTACTTGCGTAGGTCTTAATATTCTCACTCTTAGCCTTATCCGAAATCAGGATGCCGTCATGCGATGCAGCGATAATCATATCTTTGGCACCAATGCACATAATAGGCATTTCAAGTTCATTCAATATATGAGTATTTGTCGTTGCATCATCAAGGATAACATTACCCACAGCTTTATCATTAAGTTCATCTGTGAGCGTGTTCCATGTGCCAAGATCCTTCCATTGACCATCATAAGACAGCACGGCCACTGACTTAGCCTTTTCAGCCACCTCATAGTCAAAGCTGATTTTTGGAAATTCACTATAGCGGTTGCGAATCTCTGTAAATGAATCAGCAGTGATATATTTCTCAACAATATCAATCATATAGCCAAGTCTGAAAGCAAATACGCCACCATTCCAATAAGCGTTCTCAGCTATCAATTTCTCAGCCGTTGGCACGTCAGGTTTCTCTGTAAAACGACTAACGATATGATAAACCAAGTCACCGACATTCTGCTCGGTTTGTGGCACAACATAGCCATACTTTGCTGAAGGATAAGTTGGTTTAATGCCCATCAATACAAGGTCAGCAACATTATTCTCAACAGCTTTAACCATATTGCGAATAGTGTCAAAATAATGTGCCTCAGTATAAGAGTCACAAGGCATCACAACGACTACTTCATCACGGCTACATTGCTTCTCCTTAGCCAAAAATGACGAAGCAAGTGCGATAGCCGGGAAAGTATCTCGACGACATGGTTCGGTAACGATAGAAATATCCTCACCGAGCTGATTGGTAATTATATCTTTTTGAGAAATTGAAGTTGCAAAAGTGATATGCTCGGACATACCGGCAGTTTTAATCTGACGCACGACACGTTGCACCATAGATTCACGACCACCGTCCGGCGTCTCTAACACTCTTAAAAATTGCTTAGAGCGCGCATCGTTAGACAGCGGCCACAAACGTACACCTGAGCCACCTGATAGTAAAATTATTTGCATCGCGTTTGATTTTTCTTTGTTACAAAATTGCATCTCACTGAGATGCATGCAAAGTTACGATAAAAACGTGAATAAACTAAACAGTTTGGAGAGAAAACGATGAAAGTCACCCGATAGAGCGACTTTCATCGTTATTATTGTTACAAAATGTTACAGTGTCTTTGCATCGACAGCAGGCTGGTCTGTAATTGCGATTTTAATAACATCAATTACACGCTCGACGTAGTTAAATGTCAAGCCTTCGACATACATAGTCGGGATATCTTCGATGTCCTTACGATTCTGTTCAGATAGGATAATCGTATTTATACCTGCACGTTTTGCTGCAAGAATTTTCTCTTTAATGCCACCAACAGGCAGAACACGTCCACGGAGTGTTATCTCGCCGGTCATCGCAATCTTAGGCGCAACACGTTTTTGTGTGAAAGCCGAAACGATTGCTGTTGCGATAGTAATACCTGCTGAAGGACCGTCTTTGGGAATAGCGCCTTCGGGGAAGTGAATATGCAGGTTGTATTTGGTGAATAGTTCGGGGTCGATACCGAGTTCAGACGCATTAGCTTTTACCCACTGCAAAGCTATTGCCGCCGACTCTTTCATCACATCACCGAGATTACCTGTAATGGTCACTTTTTCGCCCTTTCCTGCCGACAAAGAAGCCTCGGCGAGAAGTATTTCGCCACCGACCTGAGTCCAAGCTAAACCGGTAACTACGCCTGCATAGTCATTGCCCTCATAGGCATCTTTTGAATTTGTAGGCAAGCCAAGAAGGTCTTTGAGATGTTCCGGTTTGACCACGCCAAGAGGCTTAGTCTTGCGCATACGTGCCACAACAGCCTTGCGAGCTATAGCCGCGAGACGTTTTTCGAGCTGTCTCACGCCACTTTCTGACGTGTAATTCTCTATTATCTTAACGAGAGCTTCATCTGAGATTTGTAACTCTTTGGGCTTTAGCTCATGCTCTTTCATTATGTCCACAATCAAGTGACGACGAGCGATTTCGACCTTTTCTTCAAGAAGATAGCCACTAAGGTCAATAATCTCCATACGGTCGAGCAGGGGCCTCGCTATTGTTGTCAATGTGTTTGCTGTAGCGATAAACAAGACATGAGACAAGTCATAATCCACGTCAATATAGTTATCGTGAAAGTGGCTATTTTGTTCCGGGTCAAGTACTTCAAGCAAAGCTGCAGCCGGGTCGCCCTTAAAGTCACTTCCGACCTTATCTATCTCATCAAGGAGCAAAACAGGATTTGAGGTTCCGGCACGGCGCATCGCGTCAATGATACGTCCGGGCATAGCTCCGATATATGTACGGCGATGACCGCGTATCTCAGATTCATCATGAAGACCGCCAAAGGATACGCGCTCATACCTGCGACCAAGAGCGTTTGCGACAGATTTGCCTAAAGAAGTTTTACCAACTCCGGGAGGGCCTACAAGGCAGATAATCGGCGATTTGCCTTTGGGCGTGTTCATTAAAACAGCCATCTGTTCGATAATACGCTCCTTAACCTTATCCAATCCATAATGGTCATTCTCGAGGATTTTGCTTGCAGCTTCAAAATCATTATTCACCGCAGAGTCAACATTCCACGGCAAATCGAGCAAAGTTTCGAGGTAGCTATATTGGATAGCATAATCAGGCGAAGAAGGATTAATTCGGCGTAATTTCTCCAACTCCTTATCGAAAGTAGCGGCAACTTTTTCAGGGAAATCCGTTGCCATAGCACGCTTTGCTAAATTCTCAATTTCATCCTGTGCGTCACCATACAGTTCTTCACGTATAGCGTCCATTTGCTGTTGCAAGAACGCATTACGTTGATTTTGATCCATGTTCTTGCGAGTACGTTGCAAGATGTCACGGCTTAAATCGACCTTTTGTTCGCTCGAACACAGCTCCGTCAACAACTGATAGCCACGGCTAAGCACTTTGGATTCTGACAGCATTTTAAACTTCACATCAGTATCCATCGTCAAGTTTGTCGATATGAAGTTAATAGTATCAGTAGGCGATTCCAAGCCCTCAATAGCAAGGGCGAGTTCTTTTCCGGCTTCGAGTGTATTCTTTACTATATTACAAGCCTTCGCTTTAATTTGCTCTGCTAATACTTTAAGCTCAAAATCATCATTAGGAACGGAATCTTCCAACAATTTAACCCGAGCCGTTAGCGCAGCCTCACTAATCGTTTTACCATTACCCTTACCTAAAATTCTGAAACGGCCGCGAGCACGCACAAGAGCCGTTTGCGTGCCATCAGGCAAATCAAAGACATTCAGCACATCAGCAACGACACCGTACTTATACAATCCTGTAGTCACAGGCGGAGTTTCTTCATTAGGGTCAAGCTGACACACAACACCAATAGGCAACGCTTTTTCAGATGCTATTCGCGCTGTCGTTATCGAATTTTGCCTACCTAAGGCAATCGGAATTGTTACGTATGGGAACAACACCAAATTACGAGTTGCCAAAATCGGCAAATCATTCTCATCAGGCGCTGCTGTGAAACGAGTTGTATCTATCTCAAAATGACCAATATTAAATATCGGCTTAACTTTATCTTCGTCTTCAGATCTCATAATTTCTAATCCTTAATTAATTGCATAGTAGTGAATGCAAAATTTATGCCAAATAATAAGCAAAACAAGGTTATGCATGCACATAAATGCCGAAAACTGTCAATAGGTGTGATTGACAGTTGCATACAAAAGACAAAGTTACGCAAAAATCAGCGAATAAACAATACGACTGATAAGTCTGATTGTAACAAGACTGACAATCAGACTTATCAGTCGCAAAACATCAGATTGTCGGGTCTTTAACTCCAGAACGAGTCATCCAGCGACCGACAGCCACCATACGCGGCACAAAGCGCATCATCGTGGTCTTATAATTTGATAGTAAGATAAATATCAACATAATCACTCCAACAAAAATCAGCCAACCATAACACTCTTTCAGCACCATGAGCAGTCCTTGTTGGTTAAAATACTCCATCGTCCAATTACCTAAATTGTTAAGTCTGAAGTTCTCAGCAGCTATCATCATATTTTTTGAGCAAGACCAGTGAAATAGTCGCTGAACTATAGCACCGCCGGCGGCTGTACCCACTCCACATCTCACAAATCCAATTATAGTCAGATTCATAAAGAAGTGCTTAAACGGAATGGTTTGCGACAAATAATATGTAGCTATCGTATCCACCATGACTTCGCCCATACCAAATGCAAAAACAGCAAGATACATAGTTTCTTTATCAGTGGCGGTATCACAAATGTAATACATTGACAGCACATAATATGTCACCATGAAGAATGTTAGGAACATATAATGCTTTACGCCATAGTGCCATCTCACCAAAACAAAGTAGCCTAATATTGCCCCCATAAATATGCCAAACAATTCTGGGATATTAAACGACACTTGATTTAACATATCATAGTGCAAAATCTGACCGAGATAGGTCGGCTGCAAGACATGGATAGAGCCACTCATAACTGCAAATCCAAACAGCACACATATCGCAGTATATGTCTGCGGGTAGGTAAAAGCCTTTAGGTCAATATATGCCGCTTCTTTTTTGTAATAAGAATGGACAAGTACAGCAACTAATAACGCGATAGCCAACCATGTTGCTCGCCAGATTTCTACACTATTCCACCAGTCATAGTGTTCTCCGAATGTAAATATCCATGCACAGACTACGCATAAAGCAATCCACAATATCTGCCCTACCCAATCTATACCTTTCAATGGAATAGGTGGGCCGGAACGGTGGTCGTGCTTCATAAAAAAGTATGTAATCGTCTCTATGATGAGCATCATGGTGATGATAACAAGATTCATCATACGCCAATTAAAAAAGTATGTCACATAAGCAGCAACATAGCCTGACAACTGCACCGAGCCGGAGACAAGCACATAGATTACAGGCAGGAACACAGCAAAGCTACGTGTCGGCGTTAGGTTTAATTGGATTGTACTCATGCATCCGAACATTCCTAACATCTTAAAATATCCCGCGACAAGGCAAACGAGCCACATCACCTCAGGAATAGTCACATACATCGCCGCAATACTACACAAGATGCACATTGACGATGCTATGAAAAAAAGCTGGCGTGTGTACAGCCCGAATTTCCAACGGAACAACATCGGAAAAATCATATTCAGTCCTATCAGTGCACAATATGTTCCCATAGAAACATCCTCGGAGAGCCATGACAATTCGCCGACCATTTGAGCCATTGATGCCATATAGACTCCGCCAACAAACTGATAGAAAAGTGCGAACATTACTATACTCCAGAATCTAAAGCGATGCGGAACATAGTCATCAAACATTTTCAACTGCCGGATATAATTAACCGGCGGCATCTTAGGGAAGCCCATTATTTCACGACTTTACATTCGACATTAAGTCCTGAACGCAGGCGCTGCATCTGCTCGGCATCGTTATCATCAGAGAATTTAATTTTCACCGGCACACGCTGCTCTACCTTAACAAAGTTACCCGTAGCGTTATCTTGTGGAATGACAGAATATTCAGCGCCTGTAGCCTTTGACATCGCGACAATCTCACCTTTAAAAGTAGTGTTTGGAACAGCATCAACGCTGATATTTACTTTATCGCCGACAGCCATACGCGCGGTCTGCGTTTCCTTGTAGTTTGCTACGACCCAAATATCACTTTCGTCCACGACAGACAATAGAGCTTGACCGGGTTGAATAAGTTGACCGACTTGCAACTTTTTCTTAGACGTATAGCCGTCACATGGTGCAATAATCACAGTGTAAGACAGATTTAATTTTGCCAAATCGACAGCTGCTTTTGCCACATCAATACCGGCATCACTTTGACCGAGGCGCTGAGTTTGTTCTGTAGAGACTAATGCGGTTGACTGTTTCTGACGTTTCAACGTCTCATATTTTGCTTGCAAAGCCTTATAATTGGTTTCTACAGCATCATATTGTTGTTGAGTAACAGCTTCTTGACTCAACAGAGATTTATAGCGTTCATAATCGCGCCTTGCATTTTCAACCAAAGCCGAGACTTCTGCAATTGACGCGTCAGACACTGTCAAATTATTTTTTGTTGTAGAGATTGATGTGTTGAGCGCATCCTTACCTGTGCTGACATTTTGCAAATCAGCCTCAGCTTGAGCCAAGCGCAGTCTAAACTCCGAATCCTCTATAACCACAAGGGTGTCGCCCTTATGCACTTGAGCGTAATCGCTAAAACGTATCTCCTTGATAAAACCCTGTACACGGCTGATTACCGGCACGATTTGACATTCAACACGAGCATTGTCAGTGTATGTGGAGGACGTAAATCCCATAAATCTGTATCCGACCCATCCCAATCCTAATGCGATAAGAGCCAATACACCTATATTTTGCAACATTCTGCGAGTTTTCTGTTTCATAATGTTCCTGAATTGTATTTAAGTTGATAATAGTAATAGATGATATTTACACGAGCATTCACAAGACGCACTTCAGCATCAAGTTTTGCTGTTGACGCGTCAAGCATATCTGTTAAAAGTGCCAACTGATTGTTATAGCGGTTTTCTACGATACGATAGTTTTCTGTAGCAAGTTCCACATTCTTCTCCTCGGTCTGCAGCATACTATAAGCCTGAGTATATTGAGTATAAGTTTCATCTATCACGCGGCTGAGATAGTCTGACGCGGCTTCACGTTTGCGAGCAATTTCCTCTTGTTCCAAGGTATTTTTTGTCAGCGATTTTGAGGTCTTAAACAATGACGAGATGTTATATTTAACATTCAAGCCAACATACCATGAATTATAGTTCTTATTGATTACCGGAACCTCAAATGTGATAGGGCCGCCAAAACTATTTCCTGCAACGATACCCACATGGGGCAATTTGTCGGCGTTCAAGAGCTTGCGCTGCTGCAAATTCATCGACTGATTTATATCCAAAGATTTCAACGCAAGCGAATTTTGCACCGTAATATCTTGCCATGAAGTCTTTGACTCAATAGCAGGCAGACTTGACAATTCAGTGTCAACCTTAACACCAAGCTCTGTGTCTTCAGGCAAGGACAGTAAGAGACAGAGATTATGATTAAGGACTGCAATATTGTTGCTTATGGTCAAGCGATCATAATTTAGAGTTGACAGCCTCAACTCATAACGCGTGATGTCATTTTTTAAGACAAGGCCTTCGCTATGACGCGCAGTCATATCATCAAGCAGTCGCTGTGTATTTGCGATATTCTCGTCATATACATTGAGAAGATTATACGCCTTATAAAGTTGAAGATAGCAAGAAACTGCCTGTATTGCAGCCGACTGACGCGTCTGTTCAAGTTGATTGACACTCATGCGATTTTGTTCTTTAGCCAAATTGACACCGGCTATAATTGCGCCACCGACATAAACCGGCTGATAGAGCGAAACATCAAGAGTATTGCCAAGGTGCGGCATTGACGCACTCATAACATTCTTAAAATCACGATCCATTAGGGTTATATCTCCTAAGAAATTTACGCCCAAAGAAGCAGAGATATCCGGCATCTTATCAGCATTGGCGACGCGCACAGCTTGTTCAGAGACTTGCACATTCTTGCGTGCAGCAGATACGTCCTTATTTTGTTCTGCGACAAGCTGTAACACTTGATTTATGTCAAGCTCCATCCTTTCTGAGCCATAGACATTGGTCATGCCTGAGAACAGTAAGAGTGTCGCAGTTAAGATTGTTAGATTTTTCATTTTAAGATTTATGATAATATCCTAACAGCCGTCATACATCATTATGCGCATCATAAACGCTCGACAAGTGCACATAAGATACACTTGTGCGTGTTACAATTAACTCACACTTGTAAGACAGCAATTATATAAAATGTTTTACGAAAGGAATTCGCGCCACACTCATTATTATAAACGGCATAGCGACTTAATCAGATATTATCAAAAAAGGACGTGCCAAAAAGCTACTGTAATTGACTCGTTGATTGTATATTCATGATATAGACAATCGTTTTGACTCTTGTGGTAGTTGGTATTATGATTCATCAGTATATTAGAAGGCTTAAGCCCTCATGGCTGCAAAATTATAAAAAAATTTGACAAGTTGTAATAAAACAGTTCATTTTTATGAAGCAAATTTGTGACATTTTATATTCCGAAAGGCAAAAAATTAAATTTTATGTTGTGAAACATACTTTTTAGTGTTTGCTATTTCAAAAATTATCTATAAATTGCGCACACTTAAAATCAACCTTTAATAATTATTTTAATCCTCTAATAACATGAAGGTTTACAAAACTAACGAAATTAAAAACATTGCCTTGCTTGGAAGCAAAGGCTCGGGTAAAACCACACTCGCTGAAGCTATGCTCTACGAGTGTGGAGTTATAAAACGAAGAGGCTCGGTAGACGCCAAAAATACCGTGAGCGACTATTTCCCCGTTGAGAAGGAATATGGCTACTCAGTATTCTCTACCGTGTTATACGCCGAATTTCTCAATAAGAAACTGAACGTCATTGATTGCCCAGGAGCTGACGACTTTGTTGGCAACGCCATCACCGCTCTCAATGTCACCGACACCGGCGTTATCCTTGTAAACGCTCAATACGGCGTGGAAGTCGGCACTCAGAACATCTTCCGCACCGCTTCTTCTCTCAACAAACCGATACTCTTTGCTATCAACCAACTTGACGGCGAAAAAGCTGACTTCGACAATGTTATCGAACAAATGCGCAGCGTTTTCGGCCCGAAAATCGTACTCGTACAATATCCGCTTGCCTCAGGTCCCGGCTTCAACTCTATGATTGATGTCCTCCTTATGAAGAAATATTCATGGGGACCGGATGGCGGCGTTCCTACTATTGAAGATATACCTGCCGATCAACTCGACAAAGCCACAGAGCTCCACAAGGCTCTCGTTGAAGCTGCTGCCGAAAACGATGAGTCTCTCATGGAGAAATTCTTTGAAACAGAGCGTCTGACAGAAGATGAAATGCGCCTCGGCATCCGCAAAGGCCTCGTTGACCGCTCTATCTACCCCGTATTCTGCGTAAGTGCAGAGAAGGATATGGGCGTGCGCCGCATGATGGAATTCTTAGGAAATGTCGTGCCTTTTGTTAACGATATGCCGGCACCGGTTAACACCGCAGGTAACGAAGTTAAGCCCGATGCAAACGGCCCGCTCAGCATCTTCATGTTCAAAACCACAGTAGAGCCACACATCGGTGAGGTAAGCTACTTTAAAGTAATGTCTGGCACACTCAAAGCCGGCATAGACCTCGAAAATATCACACGTGGCAGCCGTGAACGCTTCGCTCAGCTTTTCTGCGTCAGCGGTCAAATCAAGACCCAAGTTGAGGCACTCGAAGCCGGTGATATCGGTGCTACCGTTAAACTTAAAGATGTCCGCACAGGAAACACCCTCAACGAGAAAGGGTGCGATTATGAATTTGACTTCATAAAATATCCTGCTCCAAAATATCAACGCGCAATACGTCCCGTCACAGAAAGCGATGCTGAGAAACTCAGCGCTATCCTAACGCGTATGCACGAAGAAGACCCGACATGGCAGATTGAGCAATCTAAAGAGCTCAAACAAACAATCTTGTCAGGACAAGGCGAGTTCCACCTCCGCACCCTCAAATGGCGTGTTGAAAACAACGATAAGCTACCTATCATCTTTGAAGAACCAAAGATTCCTTATCGTGAGACTATCACCAAAGCTGCTCGCGCTGACTACCGCCACAAGAAACAGTCAGGTGGCGCAGGTCAATTCGGCGAAGTTCACTTGATTATTGAGCCCTACACCGAGGGCATGCCGGCACCGGATACATTCCGCTTTGGCAACCAAGAGTTCAAGATGAATGTCCGCGATACACAAGAGATACCTCTTGCATGGGGTGGCAAGCTCGTCATCTGCAACTGTATCGTCGGTGGTGCTATTGACGCACGCTTCATCCCGGCTATCGTTAAGGGCTTGATGGATAGAATGGAACAAGGTCCGTTGACCGGCTCTTATGCTCGCGATGTGCGCGTCTGCATCTATGACGGCAAGATGCACCCGGTTGACTCAAACGAAATCTCTTTCCGTTTAGCCGGTCGCAACGCGTTCAGTGAAGCATTCCGCAACGCCAACCCGAAAGTCCTCGAACCCGTTTACGATGTTGAAGTATTCGTACCGGCTGACGTCATGGGCGATGTTATGAGTGACTTGCAAGGTCGCCGCGCTATCATCATGGGCATGTCAAGCGAAAACGGATTTGAAAAGATTAGCGCAAAAGTGCCGCTGAAAGAGATGTCAAGCTACTCTACAGCATTAAGCTCAATCACCGGCGGTCGCTCTTCATTCACAATGAAGTTTGCGTCTTATGAGCTCGTTCCCGGGGACGTTCAAGAGAAACTGCTCAAAGAATACGCCGAAAAGAACGTCGAAGAATAGTAAACCTTTACCTACTAATAATAAAGCCTCCGTCACCAAATTCGGTAGCGGAGGCTTTCTCATATAACGATGTATTTAGATTCCTACGATATGCGTTGTCGAATATACTCAACAACATCTTCTGTTTTTTCACAGCCCAACATATACTTACGTCCGGACTTCATTGTTACCAAAAAACATTCTGTAGTCTTGCCGTAATATGCGAAATATTTGCCAACAACAGCATCTTTGTACCAGCCCCAATAGCCAAAAAAACCTGCGCTACCAAAGATGCGACGTTCAGATACCAATGGAGTACAAAGTTCGACATTCGCGATATCGGCATAAGCCAAATTTCGCTCTGCAAAGAGACGACGAACTGAGACGGCCTCATCAGACACTTCAATAGCTCTTGGAGAGTAATACAGTGCCAACATCAGCCATATACCTAATACAATGGCTAACACGACAAACACCGGCATTTCGCCATGCCTACTGAAGTAGCCCAATAGCATGCAATAAAAAATCATCAGCAACATGCCCTCAACACGAACTAATGAGCTGTGGTTTACATTGTATTTCATGATAATAGTATGCGATTTAAGGTGGTAAAACTTTACTCTACATGAGCATGTGAATAGCCTTGGATTCTATTCCACGCGCCACGAGTAAAATCAGGGACTTCAACCGGTGCTGAATTATTCTCAATGGAAATACGTGATAATTCACCGAGGCAACACCATTCGGCGAGGTCATACACATCCATGTCAAGTGGCAGCCCGTTATGTAGACAATAGACAAGGCGATAATCCATAATATAATCCATACCGCCATGACCACCAACTTCCTTGGCTTTCTCTTCAAGCTCTTTCAGAATCGGATGTTTATATTGCTCTTTAAATGCTTTGCGTGCATCGGCAGGCATCGCACCGTGCGCATTAAGTTTCTCATGATTAGGAATTCCGGTAGTGTCTACCTGTTCCGGGCGCAGACAATATTCCTCGATAGGGTATTTGCTTGCATAGCCCTCAGTGCCGACAAGTTGATACATACGTGAATATGGGCGTGGTGTCATCACATTATGCTGAATGAGCATTGTCTTGCCATTCTCTGTGCGAATCATCGTTGACGTTTGGTCTCCGTTCTGGAAGTCGGCAACATCTTCGCCTGAATGTTTCTTTATGTAAGCAGGGCCATTTACAGCCTTTGTATCCATAGCGACCAAAGTCTTCATACGGTCTCCACGGTGTATGTTAAGTAATTGGCAAGCCGGACCCATGCCGTGAGTGGCATATACATCACCGCGATTGTGCTGATTGTAGTCCATACGCCAATTGTTCCAGTAATAAGGCCAGAAATCTTCAAGGTTGTGAATGTATGAACCCTCGACGTGAAGAATTTCACCAAAAACACCTTTTTGTGCCATGTTTAACGTAGTCATTTCAAAGAAGTCATAGACACAGTTTTCGAGCTGCATACAGTGCTTGCGAGTACGTTCAGACGTATTAATAAGTTGCCAAATTTCATCGAGTGACATTGCCGCAGGAACCTCAATAGCGACATGCTTGCCATGTTCCATAGCATAAACACCCATTTCGGCATGATGCTTCCAATCTGTAGCAATATAAACCAAGTCAATATCGTCACGTTCACAAATTTGCTTCCATGCATTTTCATCGCCGCTATACTCAGCAGCTTCCGGGATGTTAGCTTTGCGCAAAATATCTTGTGCGCGGTTAACATATTCGGGGCGCAAGTCACATAGGGCAACCACTTTTGTTCCCTGAATATTAATCCAACGCTCAACAGCGCCGGGACCTCGCATGCCAAGTCCAATAAACCCTACCCTAACAGTGTCTATTTTGGGCGCTGTCAGTTGCAGCACATCTTGCTGACCGGCAGGACGTTTCGGTGTCTCAATCTTAATCGGAGTTACGGTATTAGCGTTTTTCTTGGCATAGGCACATACATTGCCAATTAAAGCCACGCAGACCGCTATAAGTGCAATTTTCCTAATCATGGTGTTATACGAATTAGTTTTCAAATTGGTTTGTTAAGGATTTACGTTAACACTGCAAAGTTAAGCAAACTATTTGACTTATAAAACAATATTTTAGAAGATTATTTACAAAATATATTTTGATGATTTTGCATAAAATAGTGAGTTTGAAATCATTTTTATTCAGCACCGTATGCGTTTTTAGCTAATTTTAGCTAATTTTGCACTCGAAAACCAATAAATCGATTCCAAACACTAAGGAAATAGTAAGTATGAATAGACTGTTTAAATCTTTATTCAAAAGCTCTATATTCAGCAAGAATTTTGCAATATGGTGGGCTACAGCATTCGCATCAATTTTAGTATTCACATTATTGTGGTGTTACGACACGACATTCCGATCATTGTCTATCGTTGCCTATTACCCCAATAATATATTGTTAGCTTTAATATTATGTTTACCAACAATGTTATGCTCACGTCGCTGGGTACAATTACTGGTAATCCTGCTATTTGACGCGCTATTGGAAGCTAACTTGATGTATTGTCGAACCTATTTCAATGCTATTCCTTTAGAAAGTTATCTATTAGCCGGCAATTTAAAAGACTTTACAGCAAGCGTTTACGACTCATTACGTTTGCGAGATATATTAGTCCCAATCACAAGCATTGTCGGATATATTGTATGTTTAAGTCGCGTAAAGAAACCGTTCAAGCGCCCAACATGGCTATCTTATACCACCGCCATAGTATCAATGATTGCAATATCATGGATTGTAAGCCTTTTCAACGGCGGATATGCTGCACACCTTAAAAGACTTAGCGACTCATGCTACTACTCCACTTGTGTTGCTCCGACATACACAGTATTCGGCTTCGTAGCATATGATGCTATAAATGGCAATCAAGCTATCTCACAGGAAGATGCCAACCGTGTCAACGCATGGATTGATGATAACAAACGCCTATGCGGCGGCATAGCTACACAAAAGCCTCGCAATGTTGTCGTGATATTTTGCGAATCTTTTGAATCATGGCCTATAAACTGCACTGTCGAGGGCAAAGAGTTAACACCATTCTTGAACAGCATTGTTGCTGATTCAACGACATTATTCGTGCCAAACGTAGCGACACAAGTTGGCTCCGGGCGTTCAATAGATGCTCAACTCCTCGTGCTTGCAGGTATGTACCCAATGAATAACAATGTGTACAGCGTAAAAGCGCCAACAAGCACTTACTTTACGCTCCCGAAAGCCGTCAAAGAACACGGCGGCGAAACATGGCTTATGACCTGCGACAAGCCTCACGTTTGGAACCAAAACTTGGTCACAAGAGCCTTTGGCATCGACCACTATATTCATGACGACGCATGGACAAATGACCAGCCTATCGGCGCTACAAAGCGTTTGAGCGATAAAAGAGTCTTCGAGCAAAGTATTGAGAAGATGAAGCGCGGTGAGATTTGGCCCGAAGGTCAATATGCTTTCGCAATGTGGGTGACTTATTCAGGACACGCACCCTTTGTACTGCCGGACGAAATCAAGCGCATCAAATTTGACAGCGACAAATACACCGTGCCTCTTTCTAACTATATGACAGACATTAACTATACTGATGGCGCATTGCAAACGCTTATTGAGTATCTGCGCACACGCAGTGACTGGCAGAACACGAGCGTCGTAATTATCGGTGACCATGAAGGCTTAGCCAACAATCGCGAAAGCATTGTGGCTAACAAAAACTGCAAATTTGTTAGCGCCGGACAGTTCACCCCGCTAATTGTCATTAACTCACCAATAGCAGGGCGCATCGACAAAACCATCGGTCAAGTTGATGTATATCCAACAATCTTGCCGCTTCTTGGTCTCAATGACTACAAATGGCAAGGTTTAGGTATTTCTGCACTATCAGACGAGCACCCCGGCATTGCCATCAATTACAGCCACAGCATAATCGGCAATGAAGACAAACACGCCTCTATTGAGCAACAAAATGAATTGCAAGACATTCAACAAATGTCTGACATGATTATACGCTATGACCTTTTCAAAAATCGTTAGTTAACGATAAGGATACAAAAGAAAAATGCGCAATTATCGGTAAAGCTCAAGTCGATAGTTGCGCATTTCGTTTATTATTAAAACCTTAAAGTTGGTCACATTCTTTAAGCCATAAAGCAGAAGAAGCGTCAGACGGCATACGCCAATCGCCACGAGGTGACAAACATACGCTGCCGACTTTTGGTCCATCAGGTAAACATGAGCGTTTAAATTGTTGACTGAAAAATCTGCGATAGAATACCTTGAGCCATTTTTTTATCGTTTCTACATCATAAGCTCCGGCAAATGCTTTCAGCGCCAAGAGATAAACACGACGTGGCGAGAATCCATAGCGCAACATATAATATAGATAGAAGTCATGCAACTCATACGGACCTACGAGGTCTTCAGTCACCTGTTTGATAGTGCCATCTGCTGCAGCCGGAATTAGTTCAGGTGAGATTGGAGTATCAATGATATCAGTGAGTGTCGCATTGACCTGTTTATTATCCGTAACCGTCGCAAAATATTTTACGAGGTGCTTAACCAACGTTTTTGGCACTCCTGCATTAACACCATACATTGACATATGGTCACCGTTATAAGTCGCCCAGCCTAAGGCAAGTTCAGACAAATCTCCCGTGCCAAGCACCATTCCGCAAGTCTGATTTGCTATATCCATCAAAAGCTGTGTACGCTCGCGAGCCTGCGAGTTCTCATAAGTCACATCATGATTAGACGCATCGTGGCCAATATCCTCAAAATGTTGATTTACAGCCTTAACAATCGAAATCTCGCGAATAGTAACGCCAAGTTGCTTCATCAAGTTCATTGCGTTAGTATATGTGCGATCTGTCGTGCCAAAGCCGGGCATAGTCACACCTGTGATACCTGTTCGCGGCAAACCAAGTTTATCAAAGGCTGCAACTGCCACAAGCAAAGCCAAAGTCGAATCAAGACCTCCGCTTATGCCAACAACGAGACTGTTGCAATGCGTAAACTGTAAACGCTTCGCAAGGCCGGCTACTTGAATGTTGATAATTTCATCGCATCGTTCTTGTAATCGGCTATTGTCAGAAGGCACAAACGGATGCGCATTTACCTTGCGATATGAGAGCAAATCGCCATCTTCACGCTGTTGACCGTTAAGTTCAATACAACGATACTCACCACGATAATTATCACGCGAACAGTCCGCAAATGAGCCGACGTGCAAACGATTGCGGCGGATAGCTTCCACATCCACATCAGCAATCACCGACTGATTACCATGAGTCCAACGAGAATTTTTAGCAAGAATAGTTCCATTCTCGGCAATTATAGTTTTACCATCAAAGACAAGGTCTGTAGAAGATTCGCCAAAACCAGCCGAAGAATATACATAAGCACACAAACAACGTGCAGACTGTTGCTTAATAAGCGACAGCAAAAAGTCATACTTGCCGATAAGGTCATCACTGGCAGACAGATTTACCAAAATTTCTGCACCTGCCATAGCCGCAAAACAACCGGGCGAAACCGGAGTCCACAAGTCCTCACAGACCTCGATGCCAACTTTAACGCCATCAATGCTCAACATAAGGTCTGTGCCAAAAGCGACCTCCTTGCCACACAATCTGACAGTCAAACCTTTGCGACCATGAAGATTAGATGCTGATGTCCACCAACGCTTCTCATAGAACTCATTATAATTTGGGAGATATGTCTTTGGAACCGCCGCTACAACTTCGCCATTGTTAATAGCCACGCCGCAATTATAAAGTTGCCCTTCAAATAATATCGGAGCACCGACTATAGCAGTAACAGCACTGCCAATTGTTGCCGAAGCAATTCGACAAAGAGCGTCTTCGACCTCATCTAAGAGCTTAAAATTATGGAAAAGATCACCACACGTATATCCGGTAACGCATAATTCAGGAAGTACTAACAAGTCAACTGATGATCTTAGTGAATCACCAATAACAGCTAATATATTATCTGTGTTAGCGCAAATATCTGCGACCGAAACCGAAGGCGAAGCCGCCATTACGCGCAAGAAACCACTATTCGACATATTCCGTATGAACATTTTATGGTATAAATTGAATACTTTTCAGAATGACTGCTGCAAAGATAATAAAAACCAAACAAATTCATTTTAAAAGCTATGGATTTTAATAACGCAAAATATTATTACATTCACGAGCAAAAGCAATATTTCGTATATTTATACTAATTTAAACATTAAAATCAGAAATCCAACAAAAATCATTAATTTACCTCTCAAAGGGTGAAAATTAACGCCAAAATATTTTGATAGTTAAAAACTACTTTATAAATTTGCGTTTGTGTTTTTGCATCAAGTATAGACCAAAAATCGATACCTCCAACGCGGTAGACTGCACCACAGACACAAAACCCTGTGTGACAGCACAATTAAGCTACCACACGGAGCATCACACAGAAGTTAACCAATAAAATAAACCAACAAATAACTTAATAACATTAATTTAATTTAGTTTTAGTTCAAAT
>CAYYAA010000003.1:0-49459 GCA_964469875.1 uncultured Bacteroides sp. | reverse complement strand
ATTGTTCTTTTGAAGAAACAAAATGATAAATTGTTCTTTTGTCGGAACAATTTATTATATTTGCATCAAATTTAATTCTGAAAAACAAAATGGATAATTTGATAAGAGTCTATAAGAAGCGATTGTCGGAAGTGGATACACGCATTCATCGCTTTCTGTTCTCAGAGATAGACTGGGAACAACCGCTCATAGGCATAAAAGGGCAGCGTGGAGTTGGAAAGACTACGATGATGTTGCAAAGGATAAAGGCAACAGACCCGACCGGCGAAAAGTCGTTTTATGTGTCACTTGATAATCTATGGTTTTCTGACCATTCTCTGATAAATTTGGCTGAGGAGGTTTTGAAAAGGGGTGTAGATCATCTGTATCTTGATGAGGTGCATAGACTACCGGGCTGGGAGTTGCAAGTGAAAAATCTCTATGATTCGTATCCTGAGCTTCATGTTGTTTATACGAGTTCATCACTACTTGAGATAGATAATTCGATAGGCGACCTTTCTCGTCGGGTGTCAATGTATAGTCTTCCCGGCTTGTCTTTTAGGGAGTTTTTAATGTTTGAAGGTTATGAAGTACCGGAACGGCTACAACTTGGCGATGTTTTGTATTCACATGAAACGATAGCGCCGTCAATATCGTCAGTTCTCAATGTATTGCCTCTTTTTAAGAGATATATTGAGCGGGGATATTATCCGTTCTATAAATCAATGAAGCAGGATGACTATTATAGCAGATTGGAGCAGACGGTTACGACTGTTATTGATTCAGATATTCCGGCAGTAGAAAAGCGGCTTGATTATGAGACGTTGATAAAGGCGAAGCGTCTTGTGTCGATAATATCTGCGTCATTGCCATATATTCCTAATCTGAGTACGTTGGCCGGAGTTATGGGGACGAGCAGGGGGCAGATTTTGAAGTTGTTGGATTTGTTGGATAAGGCAGGAATTATCAGACAGATTTTTGTGTCGGTATCGGGGCCAAAAAGTCTTGCGAAACCGCAGAAGATACTTCTTGATAATTCGACTCTTATGTATGCGCTTGCCAAGCCGCAGATTGGGGCGGCAAGAGAGAGCGCGTTTGCTTCGTTTTTAGGTGTTGAGCATCGTGTTGAATTTGCAAAGAGTGGAGATTTCGTAATAGATGGTCGGTATCTGTTTGAGGTCGGCGGCAAAGGTAAGGGTTTTGCGCAAATCAGAAATATCCCGGATAGCTTTGTTGCGGCGGATGATATTGAATTTGGTTTTGGGAATAAGATACCGTTGTGGTTGTTTGGCTTTCTTTATTAGGGAGGCAGTTGTATAGATAAAAGGAGTGCCAACTTGCGAGACTGAGAGTCGCGAAAGTTGGCACTCTTTTTTATGTTGGGTCTAAAATGTTAGAATTTAAATCCGGCACTGAAGACGATAGAGTGAACGTCTTCGGTTAGTTTGGCAGTGGGTGCTTCTCCGCCGCCGTTGTAGTTTGTGTAAGCGCAGAATTTGCTTTCGCGGTTGCGATAGACATAAGCTGCGTCGATGTAGAATTGTTGGTAGCGGTAGCCGAGGCCTAAGCTGACGTTTTGAGTTGTTTTGTCGAGGCGATAGCTTGGGTCGGTGCCAGAGGTGATGACTTCTTTGTGGCCGTCGTAGACATCAGATTGGACGTTGGAGAGTTGTACGTTGTAACCGGCACGGACGCTGAATTGTGGAGTTACGCGAACTTCGGCACCAACGCGGACGATGTTTGCTGCTTTGTAGTAATCTTTGATGTCTTGAGTTACGGCGGTGTCTTCGATGTAGTTAGAGCCGTACCAGTAGTCGAAAGAGTCTTGGTATTTGACTTTCATGTCGCTATATGCAACGCGCTCGTAGTCAAGGCTAAGGATTGCGGTGTTGTTAATAACGGTGGAAGCGCCGATGGATAAATGCCAAGGGGAGTTCATGCGAGATTTGAATTCGCTGTAGTCGGTGTTCTCGTCGCCTTGTAAAGTGCCGTTGTTGTAGCTGTAATAAACTTGGCCGTAAGAGTCGTGGTTGTAACGCATCCAAGTTGGTGTTTGTACAGATATACCGAAACGGAATTCGTTGATTGGTTTAAGGATGACACCAAATTTGACGTTGGTACCTGTTCCGCTGACGCTTTTTGCGTTAAGGAGGTCAAAGCCTGCATTTCCTGTACCTGATTCGGTAGCAGCGTTGTCCATGCTTTCGCTGTATTGGACTTGGCGAGTGTAGTTCATGTCTACGATGCCTACTCCAACGCCCCAATAAACGGCGTCAGAGACGTTACCGCCGAAGGTTACGTCGTAAGTGTCGATGTATCCTGTTTCGCGGACGTTGTAGGCGGCGTCGCCTTCGGTGTTGTTTGTGAATAAACCTTTGTAGCTGTTGCTGCCGTTGGGGTTAATCATGTAGGTGTTGTATGCGAGAATGCTTAACCAGTCAGCGCTTGAGTCGGTGTAGGGGTTGTAGCCATCGCCGAAGCTGAGGGTGGATTCCGGCTCGGAGGTGAATGAAGCGACGTAGTTGCTGAGGGAGTTGTTTGTGCGAGCGTTGTAGCCGCGATAGAAGTTGTCGAATGAAGCGACGCGGTTGTAGTTAACGCCCCAAGAGAGAGTTTTTAGAGAGCTGCCAGAGAGGTTAAAAGTACCGACGTAACCGAAGTTGTTGCAGTAGACTTTGGTCTGAGAGTCGCTGACACTTGTTGAAGCTGTTTGTGTTGTGTTTTTGCGAACATCAATGTCGAGTGTAGCGCCTATTTCGCTGCGACGATAAACGCCGATGCCGGCAGGGTTCTGAGAGACGGCAGAGAGGTCACCACCGAGGGAGGTGAAAGCGCCACCCATTGACATGAAGCGAGCAGTACCTCTTAGCTCAGTAGGGTTAAGGCTGTAGGCATCGACTGCGCTTTGAGCGAAAGCCGGAGCTGCGAGAGCAGTCAGTGCAGAAGCTATGATAAGTTTTTTCATAATCGAGTTTTTATTAGGCTGAAACGTTTAGAAGTTATCTACGACCGCGACCGCCGCCGCCACCGCTGCTGTGACTGCCGCCGCCAAAACCGCCGCCACCGCCGAAGCTGCCGGTGCTGTTGTGAGTTCGGCTGCTGCCGGATGAGCGGAATGAGTTGTTGTTGTAACTGTTGTTGTTATAGTTGTTATTGTTGTTGTAGCTGTTGTTTGAGCTGCGAGAGCTGCTGTTGTTGTTAGATGACTTGTTGTAGTTAGCGCGACCGCGAGAGTTGCCGCTGATAACGGAGTTGTTAGATGGCGCGGTGTTGCGGTTGCTTGAAGTCAAGTTGTTGGCTGAGTATCTGCCTCTGCCCATGTTTCCGGGACGGCTCATGCCTGATGTTGCATAGGAAGCGCCAGAGCGGCTGTGAGTAGCTGAAGCGCCTGAACCGATAGGGCGATGGGTCTGAGATGCGCCGGGAGATGAGTGGTGCATTGCTAATCCGCCGTGACCGAAGTCGGGAACGTGGCAGTTCCAGCCGTGATTGTGACCAAGTCCCCATCCGAAGCCACCGAACCAGCCGTCATACCAAAGTGAGCCGCCCCAGCCGAATGACCAAGAGAAATATGGGTCCCAACCGAAGCTCCAGCCCCAGTTGTAAGGTGAGTAGCAGCCGTAGTACCAGGGTGTGTAGTAGCGCCAAGCCCAAGGAGAGCCGTACCATCCCCAAGTTGGGTCAATGACGTAGACGTTGAGTTGAGTTACGGGGTCTTCGGCGTAATAGTAGTCTTTGAGTGTTTCGTCATTTGAGCTTGCTACCACGTCTTGGTTGTAGAAGCGTTCAATGCGACGAGTGCAGGCGAATGAGTCGTCAGTGTTAAGGGAGTCGGTTGCGACAGAGTCGGCAACGAGGAACTGACCGTTGCGGTTGTATTCGTCAACAGAGATGTCAGTTCTGCCTGTAGGGAGCTCGTAAGTGTCAGCAGCGGCATAGTCGGTGGGTGTGCCGTAGTAATTTACCGGAGCGGTATATCGTTTGTTGGTCGTGCTTGCTTGCGAGACGACTTGTTGACGTTGTTGCTGCTTTTCGGTTTTCTTTTTTGAAGGATTGTAATAAATATCATCCTCGTAGTAATCTTGCGCAAAAGCGAGTGCAGGCGTCGCTGCCATCACTGCTGCGACAAGGACTTTGGAGATACTGCGTTGAAGATTCATCGTGAAAGGATGTTTTAAAGGTTAAACTTCTAATCTTAATTTGTACGTTAGACTAAATTAATTGTCAACGGTTTAATTTTGCTGAATGATTTGGTTACAAAAATAGATAATAATCTCCGAATTGGCAATGAATGGAGGCTAAAACGCCCAAATAATCGACCATTGGGCGAGATTTATAGTCAAAAGGTTATAAATAACGGCATAAAAGCCAAAAAAGTGTGACTTTTATGCCGTGCGTAGAGGGTGTTATGTTAAGGTCTGAGGTCGTAGGATGTAATAGCGATTGTAAATCCCCAGTAAACGAAGCCGAGAGCGACGAGGAATGATACCATGAATATGTCGTTTAAGAAACCTGCTTCAAAGAGGAAGTAGCTGATTAGGAGTAGGAGGATGCCGTTTAGGAGGCTGAGCCACCAGATGCGGTGACCACGGCGAGAGAAAGCGCTGATGAAGGCTTCTATGCCCCAATAGAGGAAGATTACGGCTAAGAAGTAAGGGAGTATCAGCTCGGAGATGATGACGTTTCGTATTAAAGCGAAGCCGATTAGCATGTCGAGGATGCCACCGATAAGCCACCAAGCCCAACCGCGAGCGGATTTAGGGCCTGAGGAGACGCAAATTTGGACAGCGCCGGCGGCGACGAGCAGCCAGCCGAACATTTGAGAGGCTACGATGTAGCCGGGAATTGGGAAGAACCAGTAGGCGAAACCGCCGAAAATCATCAGCACGCCGATGAGGGTCAAAATCCACCAGTAGCGTGTTTGTCCGAAGTAACTTAAATTGATGCGTTTCATAACTATGTGTTGTTAGTGTATTTGAGGATATTAAAACAAGCGTTGAGGGTGGATTGTTGAATGGAGCGTGTTCAAAATCATTAATCAAAAAAAATTCACTAACTTTGCACAACGAAAACAGAAAAATTCAGATATATATTTTGATTTATCCTGACACAATTGAACATAAGATAGGCTTTGACACGGTGCGTGCGGCAATACGCAAGATGTGCTCGTCAACATTAGGAATGTCACATTGTGACGCGATGTCGTTTATGACCGATTTTGAGACGGTCGGTCATGCACTTAGGGCAACGGCGCAGATGCTTGGCATTATTGCATCAGATGAGACTTTCCCGATAGAGAATATTCATGATACGACAGATCGGTTGCGAGCGATACGTGCCGAGGGGACGTTTATCGCGTCAGCAGATTTGCTGAAGCTGCGTTCGTCGTTGGCGACGATGGGCGAGATTGCGTCATTTTTTAGCCGACATCGCAATGATGAGGGCGCTACGCCATATCCTGATCTTGATAAGGAAGTTGAGGCGATGGCGACGTTCCCTATGTTGGTAACGGCGATAGATAGAGTCATTGACCGATGGGGAAATGTTAAGGATAATGCGTCTGCTGCGCTTGCTGAAATACGTTCAAATCTTGAGCAGATGAATGGCGCAATAAGTGCGACCATGCGACGCGTGATAGCGCGAGCTGTTAAGGAAGGCTATCTCGAAGCGGATACGACGGCGGCAGTGCGAGACGGGCGACCGGTTATTCCGGTAGCGCCGATGCATAAGCGAAAGATAAATGGTATTGTTCATGATGAGTCTGCGTCAGGTAAGACATATTATATAGAGCCAGCTGAGGTCGTAGAGGCAAACAATCGTCTGCGAGAGTTGCAGATAGAGGAGCGACGTGAGATTACGCGCATCTTGACGGCGTTGGCAAATGAAATACGTCCGGAGATTGATAATCTGATAGAGAGCTTTGGCGTGTTGGGCTTGTTTGATTTTATATATGCAAAAGCAAAGTATGCGCAGGTTGTGAATGCAAACTTGCCGCATTTGTCATCGAAGCCTGAGATAGAGTGGTATCATGCTTGCCATCCAGTGTTGCAGTTGTCACTTGAGCGTCAGGGCAAGCAGATAGTTCCGCTTGATATTTCGCTTAATCTTGATGCGCGGATATTGGTAATCTCAGGGCCAAATGCCGGAGGGAAGTCAGTGACGTTAAAGACTGTGGCGATAGTGCAGTATATGGCTCAGTGTGGTGTGCTGCCGACCTTGTATGATAATTCACACATGGGTATCTTTGACACTGTGTTTATAGATATAGGAGATGACCAGTCAATCGAGGATGACCTCAGTACGTATTCGTCTCACTTGCGCAATATGAAGTTGCTTGTTAATCGCGGCAATGAGCGCACGTTGGCACTTATAGATGAGTTTGGCGGAGGCACAGAGCCGCAAATCGGCGGTGCGATTGCTCAAGCCTTGCTCAAAGAGTTCAATAAGGCAGGGTTGTGGGGCATAGTGACTACGCACTTTCAGAATCTAAAGCAACTTGCAGAGGAGACGCCTGGGCTGATAAACGGGTCGATGTTGTATGACCGTCATTTGATGCAGCCGATGTTTCAGCTTTCGATAGGTCATCCCGGCAGCTCGTTTGCGTTGGAGATAGCTCGAAAGACGGGTCTTCCGGAGGCTATTATCAATGATGCTGAAGCGATTGTCGGCAGTGATTATGTAAATCTTGACCGTTATCTGCTTGATATTACGCGTGACAAGCGATATTGGGAGAATAAGCGCACGGCGATACGACAGAAAGAGAAGAAGTTAGAGCATGTGTTGCAGCAATATGAAGAAGATGCTGACAACTTGCGAGCTAAACGTCGAGAGATTATCGCAGAGGCGCGAGATGAGGCAAAACGCATACTCGAAGGGTCGAATGCGTCAATTGAGCGCACCATTAGAGATATCAGAGAAGCGCAGGCTGAGCGCGAGAAAACGCTTGAGGCTCGACGCAGACTTGATGAAGATAAGCGACAACTTGCCGGAGCTGACAATATCGAGGAGCATCCTCTTATTGCGAAGTCACCCAAGCGCAAGAAGCAACATAAACCAGCGGAGAGCGTTGTTAAAGAGCGACCGATTGAGGTCGGTGACAATGTGCAACTTGATGGTGATGGCGTTGTCGGTAAGGTTACAGAAATCACCGGGAAGAATGCGACGGTGATATTTGGTCAGTTGAAAACGACGGTAAAACTTGCGAGGTTGAAACATACTCTTAAACAGGTGCAGAGTGGTGCAAAGAAAGCTGCGTCCTTCATCAGCACCTCGACAACGGCCGACATTCGAGAGCGACAGTTGAACTTCAAAACGGAGATTGATGTTAGAGGAATGCGCGTTGATGAGGCTGTTCAAGCTGTGACATATTTTATAGATGATGCGATACAGTTTAATTCGGGCCGAGTGCGTATATTGCACGGCACGGGCACCGGTGCGTTGCGGCAATATATTCGCAACTATCTCGAATCCGTTCCATCTGTTAGGCATTATCATGATGAGGATGTGAGGTTTGGCGGTGCCGGCATCACGGTTGTTGAACTATAATATATTATAAAAAGTGAACTCATTGCTATTTCAACTATTTACGACATTTTTCAAGATAGGTGCATTCACCTTTGGCGGAGGATGGGCTATGATAAGCATAATAGAGCGCGAAATCGTAGACAAGCATAAGTGGATAGACAAGCAGGAATTTCTTGATTTGCTTGCCGTGTCACAGTCATTGCCGGGAATTTTGGCGGTTAATATTTCAGTTTCTGTCGGAGATAAGATACGTGGGTTGAAAGGCAGTCTTGTGGCTGCTGCCGGAACGATATTGCCGAGTTTTTTGATAATATTGATTATTGCAATGTTCCTCACTCCTGAACTTATAATGACCAATCCCACGTTGTCGGCGATATTTAAAGGTATACGCCCGGCAGTTGTGGCGTTAATTCTTGCGCCGGTCTATACGTCGGCGAAGTCGGCAGGTATCAATTGGCGCACGATATGGATACCCGTCGTTGTGGCGCTGCTGATATGGTCAAAGATACCATATATTTCCAATCCTATATTGTATATAATAATAGGAGGGGTGACCGGGTGGCTGCTGCTGCGTCGTTCGCGCCGACTGTTGGAAGAAAAGAAAGCTGAGGGAGGCAGCGCTGAGCAATGATTTACCTCAGACTTATATGGAGCTATCTGAAGATAGGCTTCTTTGGCTTTGGCGGTGGCTATGCAATGCTTGCGTTAATTCAGAACGAAATAGTAACGCCGGGCTGGATTACGCAGAAGATGTTCACCGACATCGTTGCCATTTCGCAGATGACACCGGGCCCGATAGGTATCAATTCGGCAACATATATCGGGTATGTAGCGCCACACGTAGCGTCGCCTGATTTTGCGTCGCCGCTGTGGGGAATACTCGGCTCGTTGATATGTACGCTTGTCGTAGTGTTACCGTCGTTTTTGTTGGTGCGTTATGCCGGGCACTATATTCGTCGTCATCGTGACAGCATCTATATACAAGGGATGTTCAAAGGACTTCGCCCCGTGGTTATAGGACTTATAGCTTCGGCAGCACTCATTTTGATGAATGGCGAGAACTTTGGCTACGAGACAACAGATATAGTAAAAAGTGCGGCACTGTGTGGTGTGACACTACTACTAAGCCTTACAACTAAAATACATCCTATTATACTGATTATCGCCGCCGGTTTTGCCGGTTGGCTAATGTTTTGAATATGGACGCTTATCAAAAAGCAATAAACTTCTTATTTAACGAGCTCCCGGTGTTTCAGCACAATGGAGCCGGAGCGTATAAACCCGGCTTGGAGCGCGTTATCGAAATCGCCGATGCATTCGGCAATCCACATCGCAAGATAAAAACAATCCACGTAGGTGGCACAAACGGCAAAGGCTCGACAGCTCACACCATAGCGGCAGTGCTGCAAAGTGCGGGTTATCGCACCGGTTTGTTCACTTCGCCCCATCTCATCGACTTCCGTGAGCGTATACGCATCAATGGAGAGATGATAAGTGAGGAGGAAGTGGTCAAATTTGTAGACCGTTATCACAAGATGAATCTCAGTTGTGAGCCGTCATTTTTTGAGCTCAGTACGATGATGGCGTTTGACCACTTTGCGCGTCACAGAGTTGACTTTGCTGTTATCGAGGTCGGACTTGGAGGCAGACTTGACTCGACAAATATCATTACGCCTGAGATTAGCGTTATAACCAATATTTCACTTGACCATACGGCGTTGTTAGGCGACACACTTGAGCAGATAGCTACCGAGAAAGCCGGAATCATCAAGCGCAATGTTCCTGTTGTCATCGGACGAGCAGACAATCCCGGAGTGCATAAAGTATTCTTTGATAAAGCACTGCGCGAGGAGGCGGAAATCGTTTTTGCTGATGAACGCAAGATGTTCACAGAAGTGGAGCGTGGCGAGAATTATCTGACCTATCGCAACACTTTTTGGGGTGATATAAAGGGCGAACTCACCGGAGACTGTCAGCCTGAGAATGCTGCAACCGTGATGCACACGCTTGACGTGTTGGAGCGTATAGAGGCTGTGCAGATACCTGCCGAGGCTGTAGCGCAAGGCTTTGAACACGTTACGACCTTGACCGGGTTGATGGGACGCTGGTCTGTTGTCAGCCGCGAGCCCGTAGAGACAGTGTGCGACACCGGACACAATCCCGGCGGCTGGGAATTTCTGTCAAAGCGTCTCAGCACTATTGCCGAGACACGACGTTTGCATATCGTTATCGGTTTTGTAAATGACAAAGATGTCAGCACGATACTCGCGATGATGCCCAAAGGTAAGAATGTATGTTATCACTTTGTCAATGCATCAGTCAGTCGCGCGTTGCCATCAGAAGTGCTTGCAGAGAAGGCTGCCGCCGCCGGACTTAAAGGCGAGAGCTGTGGCAGCGTAGCCGAAGGGTACAAAAAAGCCCTCTCCGAAGCCGGAAAGGGCGATATGATTTTTGTCGGCGGAAGCACGTTTGTCGTAGCCGACTTGCTGACAATGCTTAACGAACAGCGATAACTTCTATTTCAACAAGCACTTTCTTGGGTAATTCGCGGACAGCGACAGCTGAGCGAGCGGGGTATGGAGCTTCAAAGGCTTCAGCATAAACCTCATTCATGGCAGCGAAGTCGCCCATATCTGCAAGGAATACAGTAGTTTTCACAACATTTGCTAATGTTAAACCGGCTTCTGCGAGGATAGCCTTAACATTGGCAAGTGATTGTGCTGTTTGAGCCTTGATACCTTCGGGGATAGAACCATCAGCAGGGTTCAAAGGAATTTGACCTGATGCATAAACGAATGCACCTGCATCGATTGCTTGGCTGTACGGACCGATAGCGCCGGGAGCAGCTGTAGTTGCAATTACTTTTTTCATATCTACTTAATTTATTTTGGGTTAATCCTTAATTTCAATATCTCTAATTAGAGTGGAAGCCACCAACTGACCGGCGGCTATTGTTAGCTTATTAAAGAGCTGATTTACGCCGGGGAAGTTGTCATCAAATCCCGGGATGAAATCTTTAGCACCTATAAGCTCAATGCGACGAGCGACTTCGCCGATGGTCAGCACGTCAATAGATACTGCAGGCTGGAAGCCATAAGTCTCTTTGTTGCTGTCAATCAGCGTTACTGCTAAAATGCCTGATTTCACGAGCAAGTCAATAGCGTCAGACACTAAACGAGCGGGCAGGTCATATTTATTTATCAATTCGTCAGTTGTAACGGGACTCTCTTGACGCTGAAATCTATGCACAACGATAGCGACGATAGCGATGTGAACTTTGCCGCGATAGACCGGTGACATACGCGCCACTTCGCCGTCAAAGCTGAAGCGGAAGATGTTCTGAGATGAGAAGCAAATCACAGCGCCGGACAAGCATATTACCCAAACGAGTTGCAGCCACAGTAAGAGCAAAGGCAAGAATGAGAAACTACCGTAGATGGCGTTGTAACGAGAGACATATAACTGACCGGATACGAAAAGCCATTGGAGAACCAAGAAACCTGTTCCGGCAAAAACTCCGGCGATTAATGCGTTGCTGAATTTGACCTTAGTATTAGGTATCAGCATATAAACAGCGGCAAAGAATAGCCAAGTCATGCACCATGATCCTATCTCTAAAGTCCATTTTATGACCGGTGTCATAAATGAAAATTCAAATATTGAGCGCAGCGTTGAACTGAGCAAGATGTTCATACCGCTGGCACATATCATCAAGATTGGAAGAATCAAGAACATGGCTGTATAGTCAGTGATTTTGCGCCAGAAACTCCTGCCGGTTTTTACGCCCCAGACAGCATTGAAAGCGCGTTCAACATTGCTGACAAGAGAAATTAAAGTCCAGAGCAAGAATACGATGCCGACACCTACAAAGAGTCCTTCAGACGCTTTGCTCAGATAGATATCCACCCAGTCGAGGACATAAGAAATTGCGACTTGTTGAGCCGGGAATATGCGTAAGAGTTGTTCTTCGAGAACAGTTTGCAAACCGAAACCGCGACCAATAGCAAACATTAGAGCGATAGCCGGGACAAAAGCCAACATCGTGCGATAAGTCATAGCGCAGGCTTGGCTTTGGACATCGCTGTTCATAAACGAGCGCACAGACAGATTCATTGTTTTGATAAATCTGACTATCCACTTGTGACGAGTGTCAGCCCACACGCCTTCGGCGCAATAATGCCACAGTTTCAGCGCTTTATCTTTTAAAGCCTGAAGCATAGGCAACTGATGTATGTTATCGTGGTTTGTCATAAGGAAGCGATTTTTCATCGCAAATATAATACATTTCTAACAAATTGGTAACAAAAAATGACAGAAAATAGGTGAGACATGGCCGAGAGTGCGTCGTGCAGTGTATTTAAAATTGGTTTTTGTTGCATAGTTTAAAAGTAATGGCTAATTTTGTATGTTAATTTCAACATACGCATAATGGACAATTTCCAACCTAAAAATACCCCTCAAGAACCAATCGCAAATATTGACCGTACACAATTGATAGTTAAGAAATTGTGGAAAGGTTTCTTTATTGCAGTAGGCGTTATTTTGTTATTCTTTATATTGGTTTATAATGGCATTATCGGATATATGCCACCAATTGAAGAGTTGAAGAATCCGCAAGATAAGTTTGCATCTATTGTTTATTCGTCAGACGGAGCCGAGTTAGGTCGTTATTTCCGCAATACCGGCAACCGTGTTTATGCTGACTTTGACGAAATATCCCCCAATGTTGTTAACGCACTAATCGCCACGGAAGATGCGCGATTTGAAGACCATTCAGGTATTGATGTTAAGGCTATTGCTCGTGCCATCATTAAGACAGTGATTTTGCGCCAGCATAACGCCGGAGGTGGCTCGACCATCACCCAGCAGTTGGCGAAGCAACTTTATACACCGCCGACAGACGGAATGCTTGCGCGTGCGATGCAGAAGCCTATCGAGTGGATGATAGCCATTAAGTTGGAGAGATTTTATTCTAAGGAAGAAATTTTGAAGATGTATCTCAATCAATTTGACTTCCTTTATAATGCAGTTGGCATCAAGTCAGCAGCGAAAGTATATTTCAATAAAGACCCCAAAGACTTGAATATAGAGGAGGCTGCGACCTTGGTCGGTATGGTGAAAAATCCGTCATACTTCAATCCGGTGCGTAAGCCGGAGCGCACACAAGGTCGTCGCAATGCTGTGCTGGAGCAGATGTATAAGGCGGATATGCTGACAGCGGCACAACGTGATTCGCTGCAAGCGTTGCCGATGAAACTTGACTTCCACCGAGTAGACCACAAAGAAGGTCTTGCACCATATTTCCGTGAGGAACTTCGCCGTTATCTCACGGCTCACAAGCCCGAGCGTAGCAAATATGCGTCATGGGAAATGCAAAAGTACACCGACGACTCAATCGCATGGGAGACAAATCCGCTGTACGGATGGATTGATAAGAATCCGAAGCCTGACGGCACACACTATGACCTCTATAATGACGGATTGCGCATCTATACCACTATCGACTCGCGTATGCAACGCTATGCTGAGGAGGCGGTTACGGAACACATGAAATCACTTCAGCAACAGTTCTTTAAAGAGAAACGCAATTCAGCCACTGCTCCTTACACATCAAATCCCGAAGAATTGAGTTCGGCAACGCGTGCACAGCTCATCAAGAACGCTATCAAGCAGAGCGAGCGTTATCGCGTGGCAAAAGTTGCAGGCAAGTCAGATTCGGAGATAGATGCCGAGTTCAATACAAAGATGGACATGACCGTATTCAGCTATCATGGCCCGATAGACACAGTGATGACACCTCGTGACTCGATACTTTATACCAAGTCATTCCTGCGCACCGGCTTCATGTCAATGGAGGCTCGTACGGGCTTTGTCCGCGCGTATGTCGGAGGCCCGGACTTCCGTTTCTTCCAATATGATATGGTGTCAACAGGTCGTCGTCAAGTCGGTTCAACCATTAAGCCGTTCCTCTATACCTACGCGATGGAGTCAGACTTCACACCTTGTGATGTGATGCTCAACGAACAGCCGACATTCATCGACGAGAGCGGTCGTCCGTGGTCACCACGTAACTCCGGCTCGGCACGTGTCGGTGAAATGGTGACACTGCAATGGGCGTTGACCAATTCAAATAACTGGATTTCAGCGCGATTGATGAATCAGCTCAGTCCTGCAGAACTCGTTAAGCGTATGCACAGCTATGGTATCACCAACCGCTTGCCGGCAGTGATGTCACTCTGTCTTGGTCCTTGCGAAGTATCTATCAAAGAAATGGTTACGGCATATAGTGCATTTGCGAACCAAGGTATGCGCACAGACCCGATGTTTGTGACAGCTATTGCTGATAACAATGGCAATATTATATCCGATTTCACTCCGACACAAACCGAGGTTATTACACAGAAAGGCTACTATCGTATTTTGACCATGTTGCTTGGTGTAATCGACAGTGGTACAGGTAATCGCTTGCGTCGTGCGCCCTATAATATCACAGCACAGATGGGCGGCAAGACCGGTACGACCAACTACAACTCAGACGGTTGGTTTATGGGCTTTACACCCGAGCTTGTGTCAGGCGTTTGGGTCGGTGGCGAAGAGCGATATATCCACTTCAACAATATGGCACAAGGTCAAGGCGCGTCAATGGCACTGCCTATCTATGGCAAATATATCTCCAAAGTTTATGCAGACAAGAGTCTGCCGTATTCTCAGAACTCCAAGTTCACTATTCCCGGCGACGTGAGCCTTTGCGACCGCGAATATTATGGTGAGGAAGTTGAGGAGACGACCGAGGAGGCTATTGAAGGCGCATTTGATTAACAAACCACTAAAAACACTCCTCAATCCTCATGGCAACAATGTCATCAAGTGTCACATACGACTCTTTAGTAAGACAACTTAATAATAAGCAATATGCGCCCGTCTACCTGCTCCACGGCGAGGAGGGCTACTATATTGACGCATTGATTAAGGAGTTTGAGAAGATAGTACCTGACGACGAGAAAGACTTCAATCAATATACGCTATATGCTCCACAAGTCGAGCCGGGGGCGGTAATCGACATCTGTATGCGCGTGCCGATGATGGCAGAGCGTCAAGTCGTGATACTAAAAGAAGCGCAAGCTATCCGTGCAGACCAGCTCAACAAGCTACACCGCTATGCGGCACATCCGCTGTCAACGACAATCTTGGTGATCTGTTGTCGCGGTGCGGCAGCTAAAGGAAAGGAACTTATAGCAGCAGTCAAAGCCAATGGCATCATTTTTGAGTCAAAGAAGGTCACTGACTACACTGTTGGCCCACTCATTGCCTCTTATATCAAGACAAAGGGCATGACAGCCGAGCAGAAGTCCTTAGAGATGCTTCGCGACTTCATAGGTACAGACCTCAGTAGGCTGTTCAACGAGATAGACAAATTGGCTCAGATACTCGGAGCGCGTGCTGCCATTACGCCCGAAGCTATAGAGCGATATATCGGTGTGAGTAAGGAATTTAACTCCTTTGAATTAGTTGATGCAATAGCCATGCACGATGCGGCAAAAGTCTACCGTATCACCGAATACTTTCGTTCTAATCCGAAGGCAAATCCGCTTGTGCTCACCACGGCGGCAATATTTGCGTTCTTTTCTGACTTGCTGATAGCTTTTTATACGCCGGACAAGACAGACCAAGGGCTGATGAGTGCGCTTAAATTAAAGAGCAATTTTCAGCTACGGCGTTACCGCACAGCGATGACTCACTACAATGCTTTTCAAGTTATCGAAATCATGGGAGCGTTGCGCGATTTTGATGCTAAGAGCAAGGGCGTAGGGTCGCGACTCAATGAGCACCTGCTGTTCCGTCAGCTCATGCACCATATCTTGACTGCGCCGGGCAAAATTTAAGCGTAAAGTGCAACTACCGAAGTTTGACATACAATTGCGCCGCACTGATAGCGGTATGACGCAAGTCTTTGACCCATTGCGCAATAAATGGGTTGCGCTTACGCCAGAAGAGTGGGTTAGACAGCACTTTGTCAACTACCTCATTAATGATATGGGCTATCCAAAGTCGCTAATGGCTAACGAAGTGAGTCTTAAACTCAACAACACGGCGCGACGCTGTGACACCGTTATCTATTCGCGCGATGCCCGTCCCGTTGCCATTGTCGAATATAAAGCCGAGCACATCAAGATTACGCAACAAGTATTTGACCAGATTGCGCGATACAATATGGTCATACAAGCCAATGTGTTGATAGTCAGCAATGGCAACACGCACTACTGCTGCCGCTTTGACTATGAACAAAAAAAATACCGATTTCTCAAAGAGATACCGGTATATGATGAAATTCTGTAGATAAAATCGTTAGAAGAAATACGCCAAGCGGACAGCCCATTGGCGATTTTGTGCGCTGAAGTCATCAAGCAATTTTGTCTTCAAGAGGTAAGTCATGCCCCAAGTGTAGGAGCCGGACAACTGCCAATTGCGATATATTTCTGCGCCGATGCCGGCAGTCAAGCCGAGGTCACCGCCGGAATATTTGATGGCGTCACACTTGCCGTGAGCGACAGTAATAGAGAAGTCGGGACCGCCATAGATGAATGGTGCGAGTTTCTCCTCAAAGCCATTTAAGCGTGTCCATTTGAAACGCAAGTGCACCGGGATTTGGATTTGGTGTGCATAGATTTGCTCATTGCCGTAACCGAGAGATGACCAGATCAATTTTTGACCGAGGTTTACCTTTGCGCCCATTTGGTTATAAAACAAACCGAGATCCATGCCGAAGCCAATGCCGGGGAACATCAATTCGCCTTGTATACCGGCTTGATAGCCGACGGTTGAACTAACACCAACGAGATCTTGTTTGAAATTGAGGTTGTTGAAATTTACGCCAACAACAGCTGCGCGGCGGAACTGAGCAGACGCAGAGCCTGCTGCCATACATATAATAAGGAGTAAAGTGAAGAACTTTTTCATATTTGCGTTAGAAGTAATTTTGTTACAAAGGTAACGCAAAAAATTCATACCATAGACAATTTAACTCATTTTATAATCTTATAGTCTCTTATAGCCGCTAACTATCGGCAAGATAGCATAGCAAGTCGCTGTGAACGATAGAAGTTAGCCAAAATATAAGACAAATGTTAAAGTTTGCTAAAATGAATAATCATATTAAATTTTTTTCTAACTTTCGGGCGTTTTAAAAACTGCCATACACATAGATAACTAAATCTACTAACTTAATATTAACTTAAATCTACTTGACAATGAAGAAATTCTACTTCTTTATGTTGGCGTTAATCGCAACCTTGGCGGTAAGCGCAGAAAATCCGACGCTCTACCTACGCGGCTCAATTAATGAATGGGCAGCAAGCGACGACTACAAGTTCACTGAAAATGATGGCGTTTACACACTTACTGCTGATGAACTCAGTGGTACCTTCAAAATCGCAACCAGCGATTGGACAACGGGATATGGTGGCGCAAGCGATGTTGTAGCAGGTGAAACTTATACACTTTCTACTTCAGGCAGTGACTGCAACTTTAAGGATGCAGTGAAGAATGCTACCCTCACTTTCACCCTCTCAACAGGTGAATTAAAGGTTGAGGGCGCAGATGCAGTTGCTCAATACGACCTCTACTTGCTCGGCAGTCTTAACGATTGGACAGCATCTGACGAATATAAGTTCTCAACAGATGACTATGTTGTTTACACTCTCGAAGCTGAGAATGTTGTCAATGGTGACTATGGTTTCCAAATCGCAGCCAGCGACTGGGCAGTACGCTATAATGTTGAATCAATCGAACTCGGTTATGACACATACACCGTTGTTAAAGGTAAAGAGTACGGCATGAAATTTGCTACCGAGCCTGAAGGTAAGGTTAGATTCACTCTTGATACTCAAGCTCTCACGCTGAAGATTGAAGAAGTTGTTGACAAATGGGCAAATATCGAAACCCAAACTCTTAAAGGAATTAACTATAGTTATATCACAAAAGATTGGTCAGACTCTTATACTCACGAAGTTAAATTAGGCGAGAATGAATTCCGTATCGTAAACTTCCTCGGTTCAGGTCAAAATCTTGATGTAGCATATGATGACAAGTCAGTAACATCAATTACTTCAGATAGCCAATATTGGACACTAACGACTGCTAATTGGGGTAGCTATGGCTGTTTCTATTTTGGTGATGAAAATGTAACAAACTTCGTATATCCCTATGGAGACGAAACTCGTTCAAATGAAATGTATATTTATCCGGCATCTTCAAGCCAAGCTTTAGAAGCATATAATGATATCGTTATAGCTATTTGGCTTTATTACCCGGAATTTGACGAAAACGGTAGTGCTATAAAAGACTCAGATGGCAACTATGCTAACGCTAAGTCAGGCTATGAGTATATCTACGTTTACTTCCCCGAAGAAACTTCAGTAAGCAATATCGCAGTTGATGAAAACGCACCTGTTGAATATTTCAACCTCCAAGGTGTACGCGTTGCTAATCCTTCAAATGGTATCTATATCCAACGTCAAGGTAGCAAGGCTAAGAAAGTTCTTGTAAAATAATCTTTCATACCTAATAGCATAAACGCCCCACCGCGACCTCTCGCCGCAGTGGGGCGTTTCATGTTGTGATGTCGTGGTGGCGGTTTTGAGGCGCTGGCGGTTTCCGACCGAAACAGAACGGCTCCGCGAGGGTCGGCATTGTCGCGGATGTAGCACCCCGGAAGGGGTGCCTTACGCCCCTAATGGGGCAACACGGCGCGCGCGGTGGTGTGTCGAAGATAGTCTGTCTGACGACAGACGCAGGGCGGGTGGATGTGTCCCCACACCAGCGGCTGTGAGCAGAGCTCTTCGCCGCTGATGTGAGGTTTGCAGAGGTGGGCGGTCTCCGACCGCGACGTGTGCTGTGTGGGAACGCCGTAGGCGTAGAATGCGGCAGTAGCCGCATGATATGCGTAGCCTCGGGTAAGGGCGGCGTAGCCCCCGCCACCCGAGGTAATTTTGCTGTTATTATTTTACGCCGTGCCTTTAGGTACGGCAATAGATGCGCGGGGTTGTTGCCATACCTAAAGGCATGGCGTTTTTGTATTTGTTTATGCGACCCATGGCTGCGGTGCCTAAAGGCGACCTTGCCATGGGCTACGCTTATTAATGCGGCAAGTGCCGCATTTTACGCCTAAAGGCGTGGTTCTAATCGCGCGTGTCATGTGTTGGTGGGTGAACGCCCACAATATGGGGCGTAATGCACGACCGCTGCAGTGTGTCGAAGATAGTCTGTCTGACTGTCCCTAACGGGGCAGCAGCCCGCGCGGCGGTGTGTGGCGGCCGCGCCGTGGTGTGCTGGAACGCTGCGGTCGGAGACCGCGATGCGTGCGGGGCGGTTTTAGGAAATTTGACAATTTGAGGAAAGAGGGATTTGTGGGTTGTGGGGTTTTATGTTTATTTAACTTTGATGGGTTATATGGTGTAATCGTCTTTATTTCAGTGTGTTGTGTGTTGGTTTGGTGCTTTTGGTGAAATTGGTGGTGATTTTATTTGTGTAAAAATTAGGTTTTGTGAGAAATTATTGTTATCTTTGAAGCAGACGTATAAAGTACGTAATAGATTTTAACACCATGGAGACTTTTTTGGGAACTCCAATTAGATTCTATCACGCACAAGCGTAGACCAATTGTTACACACAATCGGGGACGATTTTCAACGGATTGCCACTCGAGACTTCTAAAATCATCAAACCTTACCGCAAAAGTCGGTTTTAAATTTTATAATGTTTTTTACAAGAAAATTGAAAATATCATCATTACTTGCGTTAGCAATGCTTGCTGCGCCGATGTTGGGTGCCCAGACGCCACGTTTGCCGGGGTGTCACAGTCAGCGTCACGGAGACTTGCTTGCTAATCAGGGAAATGCCGGAATCCAGTTAGATAATTCAGCTAAATATCTTGAGTCACTCTTCAGCGAAGAGGAGGAGCCAGAGTATGATATTTATACTGAGGGCTGGAATAGTAACCTCGTAAACTGCTATCAAAATTCTGCTATACCTGCGACAGCAAAAATAGACGTGTCAAAGTATTGTATGCCTTGTCCGGGCTATATGACATCGCCGTATGGCTATCGTCGTAAGTTTAAGCGTATGCACAAGGGCGTAGACCTCAAGGTGAATATCGGTGACACTATTCGTGCGGCTTTTGACGGAAGAATACGTATCACAAAGTATGAGGGCAAGGGTTATGGCTATTATGTAGTAATCCGCCATACTAATGACCTTGAGACTGTTTATGGTCACTTGTCAAGATTTCTCGTTAAGCCTGACCAGTATGTTAAGGCGGGCGACCCGATAGCATTAGGTGGTAGCACAGGACGTTCAACCGGTCCTCACCTCCACTTTGAGACGCGCTATATGGGTTATGCGATAAATCCGGCGGCGATATTTGATTTTGCTAATCAGACGACGCACACAGACTATTATACGTTTGACAAGCGCACATATCAGGAAGCACGTAACTTCTCACCTGCGGCAAATGCAGAATATGCTGCTCGCTACAAGCGTGAGAATCCTATTAAGGATTATGTGTCAAATGACAACGGCAGTAAGTCTAAGTCATCAAAGAAGGCTGTGACATATAGTGTTCGCCGTGGTGACTCTTTGAGCCGCATTGCTTCGCGCAATGGCACAACGGTTGCGAAGATTTGTAAGTTGAATGGCATTTCGACTAAGACTAAGCTCAAACCGGGTCAGAAGTTAAAGATTAAATAGAATTTTCTCAAATGTATAAATAGCGAGACTGCTCATCGACGAGTGGTCTCGCTATATTTTTGTTGTCTTGTTTTTGAACTTTGGTGGGGGATATTTGTTTGTTAAGGCATAGTTCAAAACTTAATTTTAATCGTATGAGAAAGTTATTATTTATCTTGATGAGTGTATGTTTGCTGCCGATAGGGTTGTCGTCGTGCAGTGACGATGACGATTTGCCTGATGTAAGTATAGATGTTAAGTTGAGTGGCGCGGTGTGCCATAATGATACGATATATGTCGCTATCGGTGACACTATCAACATCACGTCTATCACGGTGACAAATCGTGAGAAGGGCAAGAAGGCGGTGTTGGGCGGCGCGACTTACTTCTGGGATTATTACAGAATCGGTGCTACCAATCTTGAACCATATTCTTATTCAATCTACATTAGTCCACAGACGGTGTTGGGCAATCATAGTTTGGAGATTGTTTGTCCGGTGTATGCCGAGGATAAGAGTACGGCAGAGGCATACATATTCTATAATGTGTTGGTTGTAGAGAGTGAGGATGATTTGCCGGATTCCGGAGTGACAGAGGTGTCAATTATTCCGAGTTATAATGTGAATGGATAATGGTAAAAATAGTCATTGTTTTTTTGAAAAACAGTGACTATTTTTTGCATCATTTTCAAAAAAAGTGTTGTAAATTTGTTGCCGAAAAAATGCTTGCGACGATGCGAATGTTAGCGTCATCGGGAGTGGTATCATAACTTTTTGAAGTATAACAATTTGTCAATTTAGTTTAGGAGAAATGGAAATCAGACATGGCATCAGCGCGATGGTCGCCGCATCATTGTTGCTGTCGCTCGGCAGTTGTTCGGAGAAGAATTCGTCAGATGACAACACAATTAGTTTTGAAACAATTACGGGTTCCGGCTCGTTTAAGTTAACGGGCTCGGGTGAAAATATTGAGGATGCTATGGATATGACCTATGGCGACTCTGTGTCATTGGTAATGCCTGTTTCTATCTATGGCAAGGATATTACGGCATTGCGTGATAGTATCTTGGTTAATGCGCTTGATAGTGTTGGGGAGGATATTCACGATATTATCGCGCGCAAGATTAGACAGTCTGCTGAGGAGAATGGCTATCCTGTAGCGGTTGACGATAAGAAGACGCCGATCTTTGAGCGCGATGGCTATTCGGTGACCATTGGCAGTATCATTGCGCTGAATTCTGATATTTTGACATATTGTATCAGCTCAAATGTCTATAGTCCGGGTGCGGCACATGGCTATACGAGTGCCAAGTATTTGACATATTATATTCCGGAGGCAAAGATATTGACGCTCGGAGATATTTTCACGCCGGAGGGTTTGAAGGAGCTTCCGTCAGAAATTCAGAAGCAGGCGGAGGAGAATATTTCGGTAATTGGTCCGACGGAGATTGAGGATTTGCCTGCGGGTAATAATTTCTATATTTCGCATGACGGTGAGATAGTGTTTGTTTATCAGCCGTATGAGGTTGCATCATTTGCGCAGGGTGAGATAAAGGTTGCGTTTTATCCCTACGAAATTGCGAATTATATGACCAAGACAGCGATTGAGCATTTTGGTCTCGATGATTTGGATTAGGTCGATGTGCGGCAGGAAGTCGTTGGGGCGGTGTTGAGGCGAGAGTGGACGGTCGGTTTCCGGCTGAAACACAATAGCTCCGCGAGGGCCTGCATCATCGCGGGAGTAGCATTCCGGAAGGGGGTGCTACCTACCTGCACAGAAATGCATGGCGATGAGATTCCCGGTCAGGTAGGGCGTGATGCGTGTCAACGCATTGCTTGTATGAATGTAGGCACAAATTGGATGCCAAGTATAGCCGCAATCCGAAAGAAACTCGAAATCTGAATATCTGTCTTTCCACTTTCAACGCGAGCAATATAGCTTTGCTCTTTGCCAATTTTATCAGCGACTTGCTTTTGTGTTAGTTTTAATTCTTGGCGGCGTTCACGAAGCATGTTACCGTAGAAGAATGCAAGAGATTCTTCGTCAAATATAGCGCGTTCATCGCTTCCCGGTTTGCCGTATTTCTCATCCAATAGCTGATTGTATGTTTGCAAGTTTGCTAATTTTTGAGGGTCTAAGTGTCTCATAATTCTAACTTGTTAAGTATTGCTGTTGCGATGTCTATTTGTTTCTTATAATCTTTTTTGTCTTTCTTCAGAAAGCCATTCAGCAGCAATATGTTTTTAGCTTCAATAAAGTTGTCATTATCTATAGCAAAAAGTACTGTTCGATATTCATTCGTTCCAACAGATATTCTCATTTCATAGAGATCTGAATTCTCGAGATGTTTTACGAATTTAGTTGATACGTTGTATACTGTTGCTATAATGTTTATTACATAGTCAAATTTGATTTTTACTTTTTGTGGTAGGACCGCAAAAAATGTATCAAATTCATGTGTTCTTATAATATTCGCACATAATGCGCTTGTTGGCTGTCCGTTTCCATGGTGCAAATATAACTAATTGGTTATATTTGCGCAAATTTTTTTTGTAAATTGCATCAGGAAAGTTGATGTGTGGTGTTGGGTTAACGGGCTAATGACATGTTGATTGAGACGCCGTATGATGTGTTTGTTGTTGGGTAGGTGCTTGTTGTCACAATCGGGGTGTTTACTTGGTGGTCGAAGTATGCCGAGAGTGTTATTTTTTTGCTCATGACATAGCTTGCGGTGAAGTTGATGTTGAGAGTTTTTGTTCCGCTTGTGGCTTGGGTGTAGTTATTTTCAATTTTGCGCATCAGTGCTTGTGTGTTTTGGAATGATACCTCGGTGTTGAGTGTGAGGTCGTTGCTGATGCCTTGTTGAGAGCCTTTCATTTTGAGGAAAGTGTTGAATCCTACAATTTTGTAACCGCCACCAATTGTGATGCCGCGTTGTGTTGCCTCGACTACTTGTCCTGCTGAGGAGTTGAGCGTGAGTGTGCGTTGGTCGCGGTATTCGACGTTGAATTGTAACTCGTTTTTGAGTGTCATGTTTGCGCCAATGAGTGGGGCAAATTTCTCGGTGATAGCGACGGATGAGATGTTGTAAGGCGATGACGGTATCGGTTGATTGGTGAGTGCATCGAGTGTGTATCCCATGCGTTGTCCGTCAACGCTGACCCAGTTGAGGTATGATGAGTATGAGCCTACTGAGTATGTACATTGATAAGCGTGGGTTAGGGTGAATGTTTTGAAGATGTTGCGCATGTTGCCGAGGTTTACTAAACCGTCATAGGTGATGCGCCAGTTGGGCATTACTTCTGCGAAAGAGGGGAATGGTGAAAGGTAAATTTTGTCGGCACTTTTGCCGGTGTAAGCAGCTACGAATGCGGGAATTAGAACGTCGCTTGAAGATTCGCTGACCGTTCCTACTTCGGGGTCGAATGGGTATCCGGCGTGTTCCGAGCCGCTGATAAATCCGCTGTTCGGGTAGTTTGTGCCGATGTATTGAGCTTCGATGCGGTTGCGTATCACGGGGATGTTTTCGAGGAACTGGTCGAAGGCATCTGACTGGTAGTTGTTGTTTGAATTAGAACCGCGAAGTGCTGTTGCAATTGCGCAGTGTGTTTTAGTGTACGAGCCGGAGAGTGAGGTCGGCATATCGTTGTACATGAATTGTATTTGTTGGGTGCGGTTGTCTGTGCGGTTGAATGTGAGTTGAACTTTAAAACCTTTGAAAAGCTCAAAGTTGCCTTCGATGTTAAGTTCGTTTGTGCGCGACCAAACGGCGGGTGAAGTTTGACCGTCGTCGGTAATCAACCAACCGCGGTCGAGAGCTTTTTGGATATAGTTCTCGTTTGTGAAGCCGAAAGCGAAGTCAAGGCCCGGCGACATCGGACCGTATGATTTTGATTGACCAAAGATGTTGCCTATGCTCGGGCTGAACAGTGGCAGTGATATTGACTTGGTGTTGCGGTAGCGGACAGAGATGTTTCGCGGAGACATCACAAAGCGCATGGCGTATTCGCTGATGTTCTGCATTGTAGAGCGCTCCTCTTTGAGGTCTTCGACGATGGTGAATTTTATGTTTTGGTCACCTTTTGTGAGTACTTCGATAGAGTTTTGGTCTATCGGGCGAGTTTTGACAACGATTGGCTTGCCGTCGGTTGTAACGGCGGTGACTTTGACTTTTTTAGCGCGTAGGTTGTGCTTGATTGTTATCGTTGTGTCGGGTTGCAGCTTGAATGTGCGTTCAAACTTTTTGGTCTTTTTGTTTTTTACGGCAGATTGTCGCGAGTTTGCGAAGCGTTTGTTAATCTCTTTGAGGTAGTTGAATTTGTTGTAGAACGATTCGAAGTTGATGCGACCGTCGGCGGTCCAAGCGGCTTGGTTTGCGATGGTGTTACCGAGGCTAACGCCGTCCACAGTAGAGCCGCGTTCCCAGCGATAAGTAGCGTTGTAACTTACCGAACCTGACAAGAAGTCGATGACTGGAATTTTAGAGAATGGGGCTTTGTATTGACCGGTGAAGGTCTGGTTGTAGCTCCACGGTGTTCCCATAGAGAGTATAGACTGCCAGATGGTGTCTTTCCATTCGCGATATTTGTCGGGGAATAGTTTGCGGTTAACGGCACCTGTCGGTTCTTCGATGCGAGCCGAGGTGTTAGAGTTGAATGTTAAGGTCAATGTTTTTGTGATGTTCCAGTTGACAGAGAGTTGACGGTCCCAGAGGAAGTTTTTGCTCACAGAGACGGGCAATTGGAACATATCGTCAGCTTCAGAACGCTCCTGTTGTTCGTAGTAGTAGCGTGACATATTGGTCAAGAAAGATATGTTATTTGGGAACCATTGCAATTCCCAGTCTTTGAGGAACTTCATGTTTTTGCTTTTAGACTTAATGCCGCTGAAAGGTTTCCAGCCTTTGATGTAAGGGCTGTAGCTGTATTGTAAAGAGCCGCGATAGTCGTTAGTGTACTCATATTCAACGGTAGGACTGTTTTTTGTCTGTTTGCTGAAAGAGTAGTTTAGTGTAAAGTTTGCGGGGTCCCACGGCATCGGGTTCTTTGATTGGATGTCAAATTTCAATCCTGAGACGGAGAAGTTTTGCACGACAGAGCGTTCAACGGCGTAGGCGTTGATTGAGTCTCTCTCGTGCTTGTTTGCGGCTTCATCGAGAGCGTCTTTAAGCAAGACATCTTGGTCTAAAGGATTGTATTTGGGAGTGGTTGTTTCTTTTGAATAAGAATAGTAAATCGGAGCTTTGAGCTTGGTTTTTTCGGGGACGAAACGGCCAAGGTCGGTTTGTACGGCTACGTTGTATTGTTTGTAGTCGTCAAGGCGGCGTTCATTGAGGGATTGGTCAACGCTACCGAATCCGGCTGTTTCGATGTGAGTGCCGACGTTGACTGTGGCGACATCAGAGACGTTGAGTGTAGCATTAGCTTTGGCAGCCCAGCCTCCGGAGTTGTCGAAGTCAGTCACTTTGAGTTCGTTCACCCAGATAGTACCTGATTTTGTAGTTGCGGCGTTGTTTCTGACACCAATTAGGATGACGCGGACATCGCTAAGCGTTGGGTTACCGATTACAGACATGCGGTTGCGCTCGTTATCGGGGTCACGTTGGGTGTATAGAGAAGAATAGCTAACGCCGGCCTCCTCGTTGCGTTTAGCGGTGTTGCGTGCTTTCTTTAGGGCGACGAGGTTGTCTAACTCGAAGTCGAGGTGGTTGTTTTCGGGCCATACGATTTGGCGGTCGCTGCTGAGGTTGTTGTTGTAACTTCCGGCAGGAGTTAAGTCCAAAGGTACTTCGTATTCGTAGTAGTTAGACTTCACGTCAGTACCGAGGCGTACAAAGACAGAGAGGTTGCCGGAGGTCAAGTCAGTCACGTCGTCGATGAGTTTCTCAGCGTGAACCCACATTTGCATGCGGTTGTAGTTGCGCAAGTCGAGCTGAGTGTTGCGATAAACGCCACGAGCGTCACCGGCACTGAGGTTTGAGACTTTGAGCGTCATTGCTTGCTCGTTGAGCTGAGTTATTTGACTTTGTCCGGGGTCAGTGATACGCGTTACGCCGGGAGGGAGGACGTAGTTTACCGGTTCGCGGCTTGAGTTCTCTTCGATGTTAACGACAGACACATCAAGCTCGCCGTCGGCGGGTGAGTCGTCGCGGGTGTTGAGGTTGAAAGAGTAGGGGCGCCATTCGCCGCGCACGAGTTCGAGAGAGGCGAAGCGGAGGTGAGTTACTTGCTTAAAACCTGTCATGAACATACGTGCAAATCTGATTGTTGAGAAGTCGCTGATAGAGCCGACAACTTTCTCGTAGTCGCTCAAGGGTATTTTGAATTGATACCATTCGACTTCTGTTTCTTTGCCGTTGCGCAGAGAAATGAGTTTAGTGTGCTTGTCGGTGATATAATTTTTGCCAACGACAAAATCTTCAGGGCGTATAGAAACGTGGTACTGGAAGTAACGCTCGTATTCGTTGAGTGTGTTGTCTTGGTTAACGTCTTCAACGTCAGGCACGCTGCGAGAAGTTTGATAAAGGCCATCGTCGGCATCTTCGGGAGACAGAGAGTTGCCTTCGACGCCATTGTAGCGCTTGTATCGTTCCAAAACGCCGAGGCGTTGATTGTCGTAGTCATAACCGCGATAGAAGTGGTAATTATCGCCTGCGGGGTCATTGAAAGGCGAGTATGGGTCATCTTGCATCTGCTCGATTGTTGCAGCGGGCAGACGTTGGCGCAATTTGTCGAGATAGTCTTTGTAAGTTGAGAACTCAAACTCATCGTTGTTAGACAAGCCATCGAGGCCGACATCTTGAGCGAGACGTGCACCTTGATTGTTGTCGAAAGCGTAAGTAAGAGAACTTTGGTTTGACACACGGCCCCAAACGGTTTCGGTGATATATTGGTTGTCTCCGTTGTAAGGTAAGCCGTTTTCGTAGCTTTTAAGACCGTCTTTGAGGACATCCTCAGACATTTCGCCGAAGTTGAAGTAAAGGTCGCCACCGTCGTAGTTGGGGTTGTCAGGGTCGAGGAATGGGTTCATCATCCAGAATTCGAGGTATTCGATATTGCTTTGCTCGAAGTTGGTGTTATCCATTTTGCGCATGATACCGCCCCAACGCTTTTCGGGGTTTAGCAAGTTGCCTTGGTCGTCGATGTTATCGGCATCGAGGTTGTAAGGGCCGCGTTCCGTCGGGTAGAAAGACAAGTTAAGAGTCTGTAAAGTAGAAGTTTCGCCGTAGTTGAGTTGGCGGCCGGGGAAAACTTCAGAGTAGGACACTTCGCGGACGTATGGGTTTGATAGTTGGTCAAGGTCGCTTTTGATGTAGCTTGGGGCAAGAGATGAATTGCGCTGAGTGAACAGTCGGTCAATGTAGTACCAGTTCAGCAAGGCGCGATTCTTGCCGTAGTTGACATTGTTGCTCAGCCCCGCTTCCGGGAATAGGGCGTCTGCACTGCTGTCATAAGGAGTTGAAGCTAAGTACCAAGAATAAGGAGAGCGCAAGTCAATGCCGGTTTGAGCAGACTCGAAGTCATCAATATAAGAAGAGCCTTGACTTGAGCCCGAAGCCTGCGAGTTAGGCATTAAAGCGGCATATTCGGCAGAGAAGTTGAGGTGAGATGGTTGAGTGGCATTGACTGTCGGTATCTTGTTTATCAAGTTTGTCAGCCACATGAAGTCACCGTTATAGTTAAAGTTCAAGCCAAACATTGAGTTGCTAACGACTTCGTCGCCAATGTTAACTTTTTCGGTTAAAGCCTTCTCGGAGTAGTGTAAGAGAGTACCGCCGAAGTTGATGTTTTTGTTGAGCTGATATTGTAAGTCTAACCCTAACAAGGTCTTTCGCTGTGTCGAATAGGTTGATTGATTTTCCAAAGACACAGAGATGTTTTGTCCGGAGTCGATTATAGATTGATTTGTAATTGTCACGATGCCCATTGCATAGTCCACCGTGTAGTCAGAGTTTTCTGTTAAAGTCACGCCACCGGCAGTCACGACGACAGAGCCACGCGCCACGTTAACGGCGTTAAGGCGTATTTGAGAACCGGAAGAAGCGAGATATTCGCCTTCGAGTATAAATTTATTTTTGTCGGCGAATTGTTTTGCCACAGTCAGAGTAGAATCGTACAATTCTTTGAAAACATATTGCTGGGCAATTGCTGGGTTGCCGATTGCTTCTTCGAGGTGTGAGCCGAATGGTTCTGCGACGGGGAAAATGACCTTGCCGGTAGAGGGCTGTATTGTGTATCCGTCAATGTAGTCAAACAGACCGTCAGGATTGCTCTCGTCGTTAGAGTCAAGTCGGTCAAGGTTCATCACTTGCAACAAGGTCTTATCATTCATTCCCGAGATAGGGAGGTAGCTGATGGTTGTACCTGTTGTGTCGCTTAAATATTTGATATTGAGTTTGAATTTGCTTTTTTGAATTTGATAGCCTCCGAGCGAGTAGACGTTTTTCATCATCAACTTCCACATCGGCAGGTAGACTGATTGAGTTGTGCTCTTTAACATCTTGACATACAAAGACTGGTCTGTTGACGAGATGTCACCGGAAAATTCACCGACTTGGTAGACTTGACCGCCGTAGGTATATTCATAAGCTACGGCTAAGACTTCATCGGCGTTAAGAGCGCTTTTGATAGAGATGTAACCTAATGTGGAGTTTAAAGTGTATTCGCTTGAAGACAATAGTCTTGCGCTCTCAACTTTTTCGTAGTCGCGACCGCCGGAGAAGTCATAAGCGCTAAGAGGCTCAAGGGCTTGAGTCACTGAGCTGATGTTGCGTGCGCCGGTGTATTCGCTTTTGATAGTTGACAACAAGTCGTTAGAAGAGTTTGTCGGTATGTCCAAAGCGGCATTGCCTTGCCAGTGGTTATTAGCCAAGACTTTATTTTCGCCTAAGTCCATAAAAGCCACCAAGTTGCGAGATTCGTCGTACTTGCCTGTTTTGTTGGTGACCCATACCTCGATGCGAGTGATGTTTACGCCTGATGATACATAGGGGAGTTTAGAAGCAAATTTGTCATAATTCTCTCTGAAGAAGTGGCTTAGGAAGAAGTGACGGTTTTGGTCATATTCGTCGGCATTAACAGAGAAAGACGTGGTTTGTGAGCCGCCTTTAGTGCTAACGGTTTGAGATTCAGAGTTCTGCTGAGAGACGAGAGCGGTTGCGGTTAATTTGCCGAACTGCAATTTTGATTTGATACCGAATAGCGAAGTGCTACCTTTGATGAGGGACGAGCCGGTGGTCATCGACACGTTACCGGCTTCGATGCTCTTGACTATGTCGTCCTCTTTGCCTTCGTAGGCTAATTTTAAGTTTTTAGAGTCGAAGTCAAAGGTTGCATCCGTGTTGTATGTCATGTTGAATTTCATGCGGTCGCCTACGCTTGCGGCGATTGTCGCTTGAATTTTCTGATCGAAGTCGAAGTAAGTTTTGCGGCGAGCGGATAGAGACAGAGATGGGTTGTCGGTTTTGTTGCTTTTAACGCCCATCTGCACTTGTATAGAACCTTGTGTTTTTAACTGCACACCGCCGGGGCCGAAGATTTTTTCTAATGGACCGAGAGCGAAGTTCATGTCAAGGATGTTGAACGGCTCCTTCTCCTTGTCTGTAATCAGAGACATATTGCGCTCGCGGTAATATTCCTGCATTGAGCGGCGGAATTGCCAATTGTTGTATTGAGCTTCAGACAGCATGAAAGGCGTAGAGATTTCGTTGTCACCGACGCGAGTACGAATCACGTAGCAACCCGTTTCGGGGTCATATTCGGCAATAGTTTTGATATTCTCAGGTGTCTTTAAGTCGTAGCCTACTTCGTCAGAAAGGAGCTCGTCATAACCTTGAGGCACGGTCTGCTTGATAGGCAGAGGCATACTGAGCGAGTCGCCCTTTGTGTTATTAGGATAAGCGGCAGGCGCTGGAGGAGTAACTTCGGGATTGAAGTATTGTCCGATAGCTAATACGGGGATACACGAAACCACAGCTGCAATTGCTAAAGATTGCAGGCTGCGTTTCAGTCTATTATATGGTTTTGTGTCTTTTCTCATTATCGCGTTGACATCGCGCGATTCGTCTCTACCCTTTAGTTGGAAGAATATATTACATCATCGAAAGAGCTTTTTTGATAGCGAGCTCAACTTTAGTCGTTGGGTCAGCTTCAAAGATGGCTTTAAGTGCCTTTTGACTTTGCGGACGAGCAAAGCCTAACATAAGCAATGCGGCAAGAGCTTCGTCAAAGGCATCCGATGTAGCCGATGTCTGTAATAATAACGTATCATCTACCGTATTTATTTTATCGCGTAAATCGACAATTATCCTTTCAGCGGTCTTTGCGCCGATACCCTTTACTTTTTTTAACTTTTTAACATCTGAAGTAGCTATAACTTGCCCTAATTCGTTAGAAGGTATAGCCGAAAGAATCATTCTTGCGGAGTTAGCGCCGACACCGGATACGCCGAGAAGGAGGCGGAACATTTCGCGTTCTTGTTCCTCAATAAAACCAAATAAGACCCAAGCGTCTTCGCGAATAGCTTCGTGGACGAGCAATTTTGCGTCTTTTTTGCCTTCAAGTTTTGAGAATGTCGGGAGAGAGATGTTTAGCAGGTAAGCGACGCCGCCGTCAGTCTCGATGACAGCAGCGGTTGGGGTGAGGGAGTCGATTTTACCTTTAATATATTCAATCATAAAATAATGCTGATTTATTATAAGGCAAAGGTACTACAATAATGTCAAAGGCGCAAGAAAATACGTCGGCTCTAATCGTGAGATTAGAGCCGATGCATTTAAGGAGACTGAAGAATGAGGATTAGAAAATGAATTGAGAAAAAATACTCAGGGTATAAATGGTTTTATTGCTTGCTTTTAGTGTCGTTTTCTTTCACACGACGGTGTTGCTGTACTAATGCTTGGGTGAACTTACGTTCGGTGTTTTTGAGGCGCAATAATTGTTTAGCAGTTAATATCGATTTAAACTTATCGAAATAAGACATTTCGATATCTCCTTCGCGTTTTTTTTGTTCAAAGACGGCACGAGCGGCGCTTTCGAGTTCTATAGCAGTAGCGTCATCGTCGGCAGTGACACGGCGTTCGAGGTCTCTTGTTTCGGCACTGAGGCGATTAATTTCGTCCTCCATAGCGTCATAGACAGAGAAGAATTCGCGTTGTTGCTCTTTTGTGAGTTTAAGTTCGCGAGCAAAGAAGTCGTGTTTGTAGTTACGCATTTCCGAGAGCCAGCGGTCTCGGTCACCGTCAGATAAGCCTTGAGACTGAGCCGACATAAAGAGCGGCATCAGTAATAACAAGGGAAATATGCTTATGATAAATTTACGATTCATGATTATCTATTAGCGTTTTCAACGACCATCATAGAGTCAACTAAGGCATCCACATCGACACCATCTTCAATCATATCATCAATTACGTCCCATTGATTAAGGTCATCCATGATATAATCGTTGACGAAAGTTTCGTTGTTAAAAGCTTCGGCTAAGATCGGATTAGACTCCATAGACACGTCAGAGGAGTTAGAGGTGATAGAAGTGAACATTTTCAGCATACACCAAATACCGGCAAACATAGCTGCCATGTAGACGTATGTTCTTATGCGTGACCATAAAGAGTGGTTGACGATAATCTGAGGTGCAGTTTCAAGTTCAGGTCTCTCAGGCAGTGAGTTAACCATCCGAGTAGCAAAGTCGTCAAACCAACCGTCCGGGACAGTCATTCCGTCGCGGTGATTTATGCGAGATAATATGTCCTTATCTTCTTTCATGACTTTGACTTTTTGTTTTTGATTATTTGTTTTAAAGTAGTTTTATTATGTTTTAGTACATCTTTGACTATAATAATGCCAAAGGGTTTAATCGTTGTCATTAAAAAATTGTTCAATTTTTTTCACGGCGAGGTGGTAAGATGCTTTAAGAGCACCGACGGAGGTGCCTAAAATGGCAGACATGTCTTCGTATTTCATCTCGTCAAAGTACTTCATATTAAAGACTAAGCGTTGTTTCTCAGGGAGACCTGCGATTGCGATACGCAGTTTTTTAGCTAATTCGTCACCGTCAACATTTTCGTCACTTTCGATGGAGTTAATTAGAGCAGCGTCTTGAGAATCTAAAGAAATATTTTGTCTGCGACGTTCCTTATCCAAGAAAGTAATGCTTTCGTTGATAGCGATTTTGTATAGCCAAGTAGAGAGACGGGCATCGCCGCGAAAATTTTCGAGCGACTGCCAAGCCTTTAGGAAAGTATTTTGTAACAGATCATTTGCATCCTCGTGTTCTTGCACCATACGACGAATTTGCCAGTAAAGAGGTTCGGAGTAGGTCGCTATGACCTCGCCGAATGCTTCACGGCACGTCTGTGGGTTGCGCAGGCGCTCAATTAGCTGTGGATTTTCGTCGGGTATTTGAGACATGAATTTGATTTTTGTAAAGTCTATTCGCTTCAAATTTAAGAATAATTTTTTGAAGTTGTGCGAGTTCTTCTATATGATTAATGTTTATTTTGATATTTTGGCAATATGGGAAATTGCGTGAATTTTCGTAACTTTGCATTTAGAATGGAAAAGATTTGCAATATTATAGTCACAGCAACATGCTTATTAAGTGCTATCGGAATGACAGCGGCAACGGTGGAATCGGTTGCCGCAGATAGCGTAGTGCGTCCGCCACATGTTCTTAAACAGATAGAAGTGTATGGCATAAAACAATTGCCGGAGAATGAGCTTGATGCGGTGACGCGCATATCACCTGCTGTAATCAAGCGCTATAATATCACGGCAATGAAGGATGTCAGTGAGATTGCGCCTAATTTTTACATTCCGGATTATGGCTCTCGCATGACTTCGTCGATTTATGTTCGAGGTCTCGGAGCGCGCATAGAGCAGCCGGTTGTCGGACTATGTGTTGATAATGTACCTATATTAAATAAGGATAATTATGATTTTGACCTTGCTGATATAGAGCGGATAGAGGTGTTGCGTGGCGCACAGTCTGCGTTGAACGGGCGCAATGCTATGGGAGGTCAAATAAATATCACGACACTTTCGCCGTGGAGCTATCAAGGTCTTAGACTGATGCTTGACTATGGTAAGGCAAATACAGTTAAAGCCTCAGTTGGCTATTATACCAAACTGTCAGATAAGTTGGCGACGAGCGTTAGCGGCTATTATTCGCGCACAGACGGATTCTTCCGCAATACATATAATAACCGTCGTCTTGATGAGGGGTGGCAAGCGGCAGGACGATGGAAACTCGCATGGCGACCATCGCAAGCGCTCTCGGTGACAAATACGGCGTCGGCATCAGTTTCGCGTCAGGGCGGTTATCCTTATGCTTCAACGGAAACCGGACAAATTGCGTATAATGATTCGTGCTTCTATCATCGCACAGCAGTAGCTGATGGCTTGACTGTGGCGTGGGCAGGAAAGCGAGTTGTTGTCACATCATTGACATCTGTGCAGTATCTTGACGATAATATGACGCTTGATCAAGATTTTACGCCAACAGATTATTTCACGCTGACACAGAAGCGTAAAGAGTCCGCTGTCACCGAAGACCTGTTTACTCGCGGCACTCGCGGTAATTATACGTGGCTTGGCGGCGTTTTTGGTTTTTATAAATATACAGATATGAGTGCGCCGGTGACATTTAAGGATGCCGGTATAGCACAACTGATAGAGTATTATCGTAATGCAGCTAATCCCAATTATCCTATAGAGTGGAATTCGAGACGTCTGCTGCTCGGTAGCGAATTTGATACAAATGATGCGGGCTTTGCCCTTTATCATGAAAGCAAATATACACTTGACAATTGGACTTTTGAAGGCGCGTTGCGTTGGGACTATGAGCATACAGCAATGGACTACTATAGTCACTGCGATGCCGGTTATACCACATGGCATGTGCTGTCAGACGGCACGCGTGAGGTCTATCGTTATGACCCGGTAAAAATAAATGAGAAGGGCAAAATGTCGCAATCATTTAATCAACTATTGCCGAAACTGACAGTGGCATATACACTTAATGATGCGCGTATCTATGCCAATGTTTCAAAGGGTTACAAGGCAGGAGGCTTTAATGCGCAGATGTTTAGCGATGTTCTCCAACAGCGCGTCCGCTCTATTATGGGTCTTGGTATGGCATACGACCCGGCAGACATCGTGACCTATAAGCCCGAAAAGAGTTGGGATTATGAGATAGGAGCTAAAACATCATGGTTTAACCACAGATTGAACGCTGATGTTGCGTTATTCTTTATAGATTGTCGAGACCAACAGCTCACCATGTTCCCATCGGGTTCAACCACGGGACGTATAACGACCAATGCCGGTCGCACGTTCAGTCGAGGTGCGGAGTTGTCAATGACTTATGAACCGACACATGAGTTCACCTTCCGTGCATCTTATGGCTACACTCATGCAACTTTCCGTCGCTATAATAATGGCATAGAGGATTATAAAGGCAATCGAGTGCCCTATGCGCCGTCAAATACGCTCTTTGCCGCCGGTGAATGGCGTATGCCTGTGCAATTCAATGAAATACGACCATCGTTAAATGTTCATGTCCGTGGCGTAGGCGATATATATTGGGACGAGTCAAATGAGCATCAGCAGCCATTCTATGCAGTTCTCGGAGCGAACCTGACTTTTACACATCCAAAATGGTCTGCATCACTTTGGGGTGAAAACTTGACCTCAACTATCTATGACACGTTCTATTTTGTTTCGATGAGTCGCTCGTTCACACAACGTGCCAAGCCAATGACTTATGGCGTGACACTGAGGTGGACTTATTAGTGTTTTGTCTAATAAAAAGTTGGGGAAATAGGACAAATTGTTGTATGATTAGATAAAATATGTTGTAAAACATAAAAATAATTTGCCGTGGTATATTAATAATATGTAAATTTGTCAGTTCTACTGCGCATAATCTTAAAAATCAATCAGAAAGCGTAGTATGCACTTACAGAACATAAAACATCACCTTACGAATTGTTGAAATATATAACAATCAATAATACAATGAAGAAACATTTATTATCACTATTAATGCTTTTGCTGTTGCCTATAATGGCAATGGCAGCCGACACTCTTGACTATGAAATAGTAGGGGAGGAAGCCGGTATTCAAGGTACTTACATTGTAAAAGTAACTGTACATTCAAAGAAATCAAAGATTTCGGATGATTTGATAGCGCGCTGTGCAGTGCATGGCGTTCTATTCAAAGGTTACTTAAACATAAGACCTTTGGCAGGAAGCGCGTCTGTTGAAGCACAACACGCAGACTTCTTCAGTACTTTTTTTGCTGAAAAAGGAGATGCAAAGAACTATGTATCAACCGTAAACTCATCACGCACAGTGGTTAAAGAGAATAAAGTTTACAAAATCTCGACCATTGTTACTGTCAGCAAAGACCAATTGCGTAAAGACTTGGAAAAAGCCGGTGTACTAAAAGGATTAAATTCGGCATTCTAAAAAAATCTGATTACTTATGAGAAAATTATTAGTAACATTATGCTTAATTGTTGCGTCAGTTATCGTAGGTATTGCGCAGCAAAATCAAGATGCCATCGTTTATCTTAATAACGGTTCGGTAATCAATGGCACGGTGAATGTTAACGAGACGACGTTGACTATAATGACAAATGAGGGTCAGGTCTACACTTATCCAATGGCAGAAGTGCGCAAGATTGATTATACGCTTAAAGCGCAGCGGGTGCCAAAGGTGGACAAAGTATCTGTTGATGATTATTCGACATATACTCGTGGCTTTTGGTGCGCAGCCGAATTGTATGGTGGTTACACTTGCAGCTTGACAAAATCTAATATCTCTTTTACAGAGCTTAGCTATATCGGCGGTTATCGCTTCAGCGAGTTCTTGAAAGTTGGTCTTGGTATCGGAGCAAGATATTATCTGAAGCGCAATGATGCCTATACAGAGCCTATTAGATGGGCTATGCCGTTGTTTGCTCACGTAAGAGGAAACTTTATCAGTGAGGAATATCGCACCGTTGTTCCATACTACTCAATGGATATGGGTGTCAGCTTCCGTGATGGCTTTATGTGGCGACCGGCAATAGGCATGAAAATAGGTGAAGACCGCTCAGCGTTTACTGTCGCTGTGTCATATATGGGACAGTCAACAAAGCGATTTGACAACACTCAGAAGTATGTTTCGGCTGTAGTGTTGCGCCTTGGCTATGAATTTTAATGCTATGATATAATTTACAAACTTGAAAATTTGAGAGATGAAAACCGTGAAATATTTATTAATAGCGGCAGCATTATGCCCGATGCTGCTCACTATGGGTTGCAAGAAAGCGACCGAGGTGTCGAGTAGCTATGCCTACACGACCTTTGAAACGGAATGTTTGGGCGTAGAGCTTGATGGCTCACAGACACTCCGCGCATGGGGTAAGGGAAAGAATAAGTCTGACGCTATCGAGCAGGCAAAGAAAAATGCCGTTAGAGATGTGATTTTTAAGGGCATCAATGCAGGGTCAGGCGAGTGTAACCAACGTCCGCTTATCACTGAGGTTAATGCTCAAGAAAAGTATGAGCAATATTTCAACCAATTCTTTAAGGATGGTGGTGAGTATCGCAAATTTGTAAACATGAAAGACGAGAAAAGCACTTCACGCTTGAAGTCAACAAGCTCAAGTCAAGAGAATTATGGTGTAGTTGTTCGCGTGTTGCGCTCAGACTTGCGCCAGCAGTTAATTAATGATAATATTATAATACCCTAAGATATGAAAATCATGAAAATTGCGATGACATTAGCCTTAATGTCATTGCCGGTGTTAGCTTTTTCACAAGCTAAAAAGCCGACCTTGATGGTAGTCCCAAGCGATGCGTGGTGTACTGCAAATGGATATATCACGACTTATGATGTTCAAGGTAAGAAGACACAGACTTCTGACTATGAAAGAGCGTTGCAGACCGATATGGATTTGGTTAATGCCATTACGAAAGTCGGAGAATTGATGGCTGACAGACAATTCCCGTTAAAAGACCTTGCAGCGACAATCAAGAGCATCAATCAGTCAGCAGCGGAAGATGAGATGACCGTTAGTCGTTCAGGCTCGACATTGGCTGAAACTCCGTTGGAACGTCTATTGAACAAAGCGAAAGCTGATATTCTAATCGAATTGTCATGGAAAGTCAATACCGTAGGGCCGAAGAAGTCGGTCACTTATAACCTGCGTGCTATTGATGCTTATACAAACAAACAGGTTGCAGCAAGTCAAGGCACAGGCGCTCAGTCCTTCTCAAGCGAGTTGCCCGTGCTGTTAGAGGAAGCTGTAATCGCTAACATGGATAACTTTACAGCGCAATTGCAAGAGCACTTTGAGGACTTGGTGGCTAATGGCAGAGAGATTGCCTTTAACGTGCGAGTCTTTGATAATGGTTCAGGCTTGTCACTTGAAGATGAATATGGCGGAGATGAATTGACAGATATTATTGATGCATGGGTAGCTCAAAATACAGTGAATCATCGCTATAACTTGTCGGATGCCGGCGAGACATCAATGCACTTTGAACAAGTCAGAATACCTCTATATCGCACTAACGGAATGCCGATGGACACACGTCAGTTTGTCAACGGTCTGCGAAAATATTTGAGTGGAGCACCTTATAATATAACGTCAAAGATTATCACTCGCGGTCTTGGCCGTGCTGATTTGGTACTCGGAGAAAAATAATTAATGCTATGAAACTTGTAAAACAAATTTTATTGTCAATCTGTTTGTTAGCATCGCTGAGTGCATCGGCTGTTACCGAGTGCGCAGTGCGCCTTTATGCTACGACATCAGGACAAGTTGATGTTCCAGATAATGTTCAAAACTTGTTGGTGACACGCCTTATCAATGCGGTAACGTCAGAAGGTGTGACTGCTGACGGCACTTATGACCAGTTCTTTATTACCGGCAAATTTGAGACGGTGAGCGAAAATATTGTAGCCGGTCCGCCCGAAATGACAGCGTTGGTGCTAAATTTGACATTGTTTGTTGGTGACCTTGAGAGTGAGCAAATCTATGCGAGCAAGACTTTAGAGCTTAGAGGTGTAGGTGTAAGCAAGCAAAAAGCATATATCAATGCGCTGTCAAAACTCAATGGTCAAAACCGCAACTTGGCAGCATTTGTTGCTACTGCCAAAGTTAAGATACTTGATTATTATGACCATAATTATCAGTCGTTGTTGGCAAAGGCTAAAACTGCGGCATCAGTGCAGAACTTTGAAGAGGCATTGTACTTCACAACGCGCGTTCCCGAATGTTCTGTCGGCTATGAAAAAGCATCGCAGGCTACAATAAGCTACTATCAACAATATATAGATTTGGAAGCGGAACAATTGATTTCAGCAGCGCAAGCGGCGTGGGCATCAAGTCCTGACGAATATGGCGCAGAGCAAGCTATGAATTATTTGAAACGTGTAAATTCGGCATCAAATAATTATTCAAAGGCTCAGCAACTCGTCAACACCATTACAGCCAAAGTGCAGCGCAATTGGGACTTCGAGAATATTGAGAAATATAATAACGAAGTAGATCTCCAAGAACAAATGATAGAGTCAGCAAAGGCTGTCGGTGTGGCTTATGGAAATGGTCAAAAACAACAAACGACAAATCTAATGTGGCTTAAATAAATCTAATAGTTATACATGATGAAACGGACAATATTAACTCTTATGCTGATGCTTTCTGTGTCCGCAGGGGTGGTGTTTGCACAAACGATACACCCTGAACAGAACAAAAAAGGAAAGTATGGCTATGTGAATGCTTCCGGGAAAAAAGTAGTCGATTATAAATATGATGAGGCTACTGTTATTCAAGATGGCATCGGTCGTGTGATGAAAGATGGTAAGTGGGGCTTGGTTAATGTCGCAGGAAAGATTATACTCAATCCCGATTATGCTGAAATTGGACAATTCATAAACGGCATGGCTCGTGTATCCAAAGATAATAAATATGGATATGTCAACAAGTCAGGTAAGTTTGTTATTCAACTTAAATATGCGTTTATCGGCACTCCTAATGAGAATGGATTGATTTGGGTCGCTGATGGCAAGAAATTGGAGTCAGCCAAGTTTGGTCTCTACCAATGGGACAAGCTGATAATCAAGCCGGAGTATAACAGGTTGGGCGTATTTGCCGAAACAAATGGTACTGATATAACAAACGGTCAATGCTATAATCTCGCCGGTGGTAACCAAATAAAAACTAACTTTATGAAGCTACCCAAAAATCAATCAAATTATTATTGGGTTGTTAAAGACGGGAAAACCGGATTGATAGCTGAGGATGGAACGATTGCGCTTAGCCCCGATTCTTATTATGTAGCAATGCCACAAGAGGATATCGTTGCTATCGCAAAATTGTCAAGCAAAAACTTTGACTATAATTATGTATTATTGAAAAATAAAGAGCGCAGACTCTTTATCAAGAACAATCGTGTTGCAAGATCTGTAGATGCTGACCAACAGCCATTTTATGGTAAATTTAGTGGAGGTATAGCAGCCAATCGAGTTAACGGTCAATATTATTTTATTGATAAGACCGGCAAGGTTGTCAGTGATAAATACACTGAGATGATAACGCTTATTGGTAAAGGCTACTTAGTAAAAAGTGATGGCTTGTGGGGCACAACTGACCTTTCAGGCAATTATTTGATAAAGCCGACATACGTTTATATGGGTACCAAATCTGATGATGACTTTATCTTTGCAGCTCAAAAAGAGACTAATGGTAAATTTGGCTTTGTCGACTATAAGGGCAATGTCATAATACCGTTTATGTATAAGGCAGCAGGAAAGTTTTTAGACGGTAAAGGCTATGTTAAAACCGAGAACGGTTGGGGCGTAGTTGACAGAAAGAATAGACCTGTGATTTCGCCAAAATGGGCTGATATTAAGTATGCTACTCAACAGAATGACAAACTTATATGGGTAAAAGACGCAAGCGATTCAAAGTGGCACTGCAGAAACTTGAGCAATGACACTCCTGCTTTTAGGACTTCATTTGACGCTACAGGTAGCTATAGTTATATTGATGATAATTATGTGTCGCTCGTTGTCGTTTCAAAAAAATATGGAATTATCAATGACAAAGGCGAATCGGTAGTGCCGGCAACATTTGATGATGCAGATGCGGCTTATGATGCTTTGTCATATCTGTATTCGCTTGGCAAGGTTAAGATGGGCACATTTGAGACTTTCCGTTATAAATTAAATCATAACCCTGACAGAAATGGCACAAAGTTGTCTGATAAGATAGCTGATGATTTATGGGATTTCTAATCTTTAATGAATACGCAAAATGAAGAACTTGTATAAGATATTTGTTGTTGGTGCTTTGCTCGCGGTGTCTCTGCCGGTTGTTGCAAAGGACAATAATGAGCAGATAGGTGAGAAGTATCGCCGTAGCTCAATATGCAGTGTCTTGCTATCACAGACCCATCAAAAGATGGCTGATAAGATACAAGAGACTTTCTTGGAAATCCCCACGCCGGACAAGTATAATAATCATGACTTGAGTGTCAAGATTATCTCTATTGACCATAAGGGGCAACATGATAACGAGATAGACAAGTGGGTGACAGATAATATGATTGCAAGTCGCTTGGTGGCAAAGTGGTTTAACCGCGATAAGTTTACGGGCGTTTGTGATATGGAACTTGTCAAAGAACGTGGACTCTATGATGCGTCTGAGCTCGATAAGGAGTTGGCGGCGCGTTCTGTTAGAGGTATGCAAATCCTTGAAGATGCCGGTGAAGACCTTATTGGCAAGACTTTTTTGTTGGTAAATGAGGCTCACTATATTGACAATGCGCAACGCAGTAAAAATGTAGGTGCCGGTTTGAGATTCTTAGGCGCTGTCGCTGATGCCTATACCGGAGGTCACTCATTCTCTGATATGGCAAATAATTTGGGCGACATTGCTGAGACATTTAAAGGCTTTCGCGTTAAGATTCACACAAGACTTTATCAGTTGACATGGGATGAAACTACTGCTACGAAGTTCTATGTTGACCATTATTGTGACACTCCAGATGCGGCGCGCAAGGCTGCATTTGAGAATGCGAGAAGTATGTACAAGCTGCAATATATCGGCGATGTCGAGTCAAGCGGCTCTAAGAACTCTTTCTTGGGTATCAGTGAGGAGCACCCTGAAATCATGATACGCAAGGCTTGCCAACGCGCTATTGATGATAACGTCAGAGACTTGCAGGCTAAATATGAGTGCTTCCGCATCAAAGCTCCTATCACTGATGTTGCCGGTAATGAAATCAAAGTGCAAATAGGCATGAAGGAAGGCGTGTCTGAATCGTCAGAGTATGAAGTGCTTGAGCCGGAAATCAAGAATGGCAAGACTATATATCACCGCATAGCTGTGATTGCTCCGGTCAAGAATAAGATTTGGGATAATCGTTTTATGGCTGTCGAAGAAGGCGCAACCGGTTCTGAACTTGATGCAACATATTTCAGCAAGAAAAGCGGCAAGGATATCTATCCCGGTCTGCTTGTGCGTCAGTTGAAATAGTTTTCAAAAATACAGATATAGGTTAAGCCGGGCATTAGCAATTTAACGCTAATGTCCGGCTTTAATATGAGAATGAGATACGTTATTTAGTCGTTGTTTCAAAACGATTGTGGCGCAACGGATATAGGCTCGGACGTAGTATGAGACGTAGTGAAGTGGAGTAGGAGAAGTAGCCCCACATCCAATTGAGAAAGACAACAGCTTTGTTGCGCATACCCAAGAGGGTGATGAGGTGAACAAACATCCACGTTATCCATGCAAACCAGCCATTAAGGTGTATCTTCTTGATGTCAACGACGGCTCTATTGCGACCGATTGTTGCCATAGAGCCTTTGTCATTATAAACAAATGGCTTTATAAACTCGCCGTGGTTGAGATTCTCGGCAAGAGTGCGAGCTTGTTGTATGGCGACTTGGGCGAGTTGTGGCGCACCACGTTGGAATCGTTCATCGGTGTGCAATGATATATCACCAATGGCGTATATGTTTTTTAGGCCTATAATGCGGTTGTATTCGTCAACGACGAAGCGATTGCCCGGTCCGGGTTTTATGTCTGTGCCTATCATCTCGAAGCTGACACCGGTGATGCCTGCTGTCCAAATGACAGATTCAGTGGTCATGTTTTCGCCATCCTCAAACCATAGTTCGTGACCGTCATAACTCTTCATTATCTTATTAAGTCGGACTTCAACTTTTAATTCGGTAAGAGCAAGTAGAGCATCGGCAGATGCCTCTTCGCTCATGGTACGCAGTAGACGGTCAGAGCCTTCGACTAATGTCACTTGTACATCTTCGGGGTTAAGAGTTGGATATTCGCGTGGCACGATATAACATTTCATTTCGCCTAAAGCGCCGGCAATCTCGACGCCTGTCGGTCCACCTCCGATAACTGTAAAAGCGAGAAGTGTGCGACGTTGCACGGGGTCATCGCAAGACAGCGCGCGTTCAAAACGCTCCAATATGGCATTGCGCGTGCGTATTGCCTCGGATGTGCTTTTGATTGTATAAACTTTCTCAATAAGTTTTGGAATGCCGAAAAAGTTGTTGGTCGTGCCGGCAGCAATCACCAATGCGTCATAATTGATGGTTTCATATTGAGTGTAGACACATTTGTTGGTCGTGTCTATGCGCTGCACCAAACCGAGACAGAAGCGACAGTCACGTGCGGCACCTCGGCGCAGTTCACGACGGAGCGGGAAGGCAATGCTTGACGGCTCAAGTCCGGCAGATGCGACCTGATAAAAGAGCGGCGGAAAACTGTGATAGTTGTTTTGGTCAATGATAGTTACGTCCCATAGGCTTTTGTCTATGTTCTTGATGAGGTTCAAACCGCCGAATCCTGCACCGATGACCACCAAGTGCTTTTTATGTACCATATTGGTTGAGTTTTATAGTCGTGAATATAGGCGAATTAGTATTAAGAAATGAAAACCTAAGTCAAAGTAGTTAAAAATCTTCAATTCGTGCGATAAAAAAGATATGGAGTTATCAAATTTATGTACTTTTGTCCTATATAATAAGCACAAATGAAAAACAAAAATGTTCACATATAGAAAGTTAAAAAGACTTATACTTGCTGTTTTAGCTGTTTTGCCAATTGCTTTGTCGGCACAAATTAATACCGACCAGACGCTGAGGATAGGGCAGAATGCGCTCTATTTTGAGGACTATATGTTGTCAATACAATATTTTAATCAAGTAATCGGCGCAAAGCCGTATCTCGCGCAACCATACTTTCTGCGTGCTATCGCCAAACTCAATCTTGAGGACTATGTTGGCGCGGAGAAAGATGCCTCAAAAGCGATTGAGTTAAATCCTTATATCACGGATGCGTGGGAGGTGAGAGGCGTTTCGCGCCAGAATTTGGGCAAAAATCAAGAGGCAATATCTGACTATGACCATGCGTTGGCACTGCTTCCGCGCAACCGCCAGCTGCTGTTTAATAAGGCAATGGCTCAGAGTGATGTCAAAGACTATGCCGGTGCAGATTCGTCATATCAGCAACTGATAAAGTGGTATCCGTCATTTGACAATGCATATCTTGGCAGGGCGCGTTTAAAGTTGGCGCAAGCCGATACGACAGCGGCGTTGAATGATATTAACCATGCTCTTGAACTTAATCACAATGCCTTTAACGGCTATATCATGCGAGCTGACATCGCTATTAATCGAGAACAAGATTATGATACTGCGCTGTCTGATATGAATGAGGCTATCAAGTTGCAGCCAAAGTATGTAGGCTTATATATAAATCGTGCATTCTTGCGATATAATAATAATGACTATTTCGGTGCAATGGCAGACTATGATTATGCCTTGCAACTTGAGCCGTATAATCAGATAGCTCTCTATAACCGAGGCTTGTTGCTCGCAGAGGTTAATGCTAATGACCGTGCCTTGGAAGACTTCTCTAAGGTGTTATCACTTGATCCCGATGATTATCGTTCTCTTTATAATCGCGCTTTGATTTATCGCAACAAGGGTAATACAGCGGCAGCATTGTCAGATATTAATCGTGTGATTGCAGCGTTCCCTGACTTCCCCGGCGGTTACTATATACGTTCAGAGTTGCAACGTGACCGCAATCAACTTGGTGCGGCTGAACGCGATTATAAGAAGGCTATGGCGTTGGCGCGTGCTGCACGTCCTGTCGCTAAAGACACTGATGATAAGAGCTCACAAGACAAGAATGAGGAGACGACTGATGGCGACGTTCCGTCAGAACTCGTGTCAAAGCGTTTTGCCACATTGTTGACAATCGAAGATAATTCGGAGATTCAAGAGGAATATAACAATTCGGCAATTCGTGGCAAGGTTCAAGACCGAAATATTACAATCGAGATAGAGCCTATGATGCAGTTGTCCTACTATTCATCGCCTACTGAGTTGCATCAAGGTACATATTATATAAAGGAGGTTGATGACCTTAATGCTACACGACTGTTGCGATTTGTGGTAGTCGTTACCAACAATATCCCGAACATAGATGAGGAGACCGCTAATCGACACTTCAAGTCTATCGAATATTATAACTCATATATCGCAACTCACACGCCACGTCCGATTGACTATATCGGTCGTGCTATGGACTTCATGACGATACGAGACTATGCCTCGGTTGAAAAGGATGTCGAGCGTGCTATTGCAATGACTGCTGATAATCCGCTCACCTACTTCATGCGTGCCCAAGCGAGATATTATAGCTATGAACTCAATAAGTTAGGTGGAAGCGATGCTACTAATGCCCCTAAGTTAGATGCAATAGCACAGGCGAGCTTACAGCGTAAGGCACTTGATGATATTTTGCAAGATTACACCAAGGTTGTAGAGCTGTCACCGCGTATGGCTCCGGCATGGTTTAATAAGGGTAATGTTCATGTCGAAATGGGCGATTATACGTCAGCAATTGCAGCCTATACACGTGCCATTGACTTAAAGTCAGACCTCGGCGAGGCATATTATAATCGAGGTTATGTCTACCTCAAACTTGGCAATCAGACAGCCGGCATTGCTGATTTGAGTAAGGCGGGTGAGTTAGGAATTTTGCCTGCATATAACCTTATAAAGCGCATTTCAAAGTAAAAAATGCAGATTTTGAGTAAAAATTCTGTCGAAAATTTGCATAGTTCAGAAAAACGTCTTACCTTTGCACTCGTTAATCGCTGAGGCGATGACAGACATACATTTTGGAGAGGTGGCAGAGTGGTCGATTGCGGCGGTCTTGAAAACCGTTGAGGGTCACACCTCCGGGGGTTCGAATCCCTCCCTCTCCGCGAAAAAAGCTAAGTTCCCCCAAGGACTTAGCTTTTTTCGTGTAAGAGAGGGAGGGTGAGAACCCCGGGTTCGTTATCGCGCAGCGCTTTCGGAGCGTAGCGGAGAAAGAATCCCTCCCTCTCCGCGAAAAAGCTAAGTTCCCCCAAGGACTTAGCTTTTTTCGTGTAAGAGAGGGAGGGTGAGAACCCCGGGTTCGTTATCGCGCAGCGCTTTCGGAAGGGTCAGTAGATTTTTTGTTTGGATAGAATAATAGCCGATGTCCTGAGTGGGCATCGGCTATGTTGGATATTGTAGATTTAGTGAAATGGTCGTTATCCGCAGTGGAAGTATTGGTGAACCATTTTAAGCATTGCTTCTGGGTCGGCTTTTGCTTTCACGATGTCTTCGGGGTCATAAGAGCGAAGTTTCGCGATGATGCCGTCGAGCATTGCTTTCTCGAATACGTCGTGGCGTTCAAAGATGTCGCGTACTTTTTCGAGCTGGTCTGCTGAACCTGCGCAGTCAACGGGAAGGCTGTCGAGTGTAGCCAAGCGGCCGGCATTTTCTGCGCTGTGGATGTTCACGTCAACATAAGTTTTCTTTGCAACTTCGAGAGCGTCATCAATTTCAAAGCCGTATCTAACAGCAACGGCGAGACCTGCGAGAAGTTCGTAGATGTCGGCAGAGCCGTCGGCGTTACGGATTTCGACAGTTTGTTTTTGAGTAGCATCGATGAGTGCGTCAGCGGCACGGTCTTCCTTGGGGTTGGCTAATGCGCACATATCGCCGTCTGAGGTCCAACCGAGTGGCACGCGGACGAGGACTGAGCGGTTGCGGTCACCCCAACATACGTTTGTGGGCGCTTCTTGATGAGGTACGAGACGGAAGTATGATGTCGGGTTCTTGTTGCCGAAAGCTGTCAATGCGGGAGCAAGTTTCATCAAGCCTGCAATAGCTTTGCGTGCTGTTTCGCTGAGGTGACGTGTCTCGTCAATCATTTGGTTCTTGCCGTCTTTGACGATGCGCATGTGGATGTGGAGACCTGAGCCGGCTTTGCCTGCGGTGATTTTAGGAGCAAATGTTACATCGTAACCGTATTGGCTTGCCAAGTTGCGAATCATCCATTTTGCAATCATCAGTTGGTCGGCAGCATCTTCAGCGTCAACGGGGAGGAATTCGATTTCGTTTTGCTCGTAAACTTTGCCATCAAGGGTGAAGTTGCCGACTTCGCAGTGACCATATTTGATTTGACCGCCGGCAGAAGCGATGTGGTTCATGCACTCTGTGCGGAAGTCATTAGATTTAGCGAACGGCGCTGATTCGTGGTAGCCTTTTTGGTCCGGGACGGGATATGTCTCGTCATCGTCAGAGATGACATAGTATTCGAGCTCGCCCATGGCTTGAAATTTCATGCCTGTTACTCTTGTAAATTCGGCACAAGCGCGGCGCAGAACATATTCGGGGCTGCTTGCTAATGGGTTGCCGTCTTTGTCGAAGAAAGAGCAGAGCATTGTGACGGTGGGTAGGGGGGCAAATGGGTCGCGGAAGGCGGTGCGGAAGCGTGGTAGGACGTAGAGGTCTGAGCTGCCTGCGCTGATGAAGGGGAATAGAGACGAACCGTCAACACGTTCACCAAGTGTGAGAATGGTCTCAAGGTATGCGAGGTCATTGATGACGAAGTTGAGAGTTTTAAGGCGACCATCTCCGGCGGGATACATGAAGTTAATCATCTCAATGCCGTTGTCAACAACATATTTGATGATATCATTTTTTGTAAAATCGCGTGATTCTTTCTGGAGAAAACGCACGATGTGGTTTTTGTTTAGAGCGATATGCTTATCCATGGTAGAAATTTACTAAATTGCCTCAGTGGGCAATGGTTTAATGTTTTCATGTTAAAAAGTGCGCTAATTTACGACAAAAAATCCACCTTGCAAGCGCTTTAACTTGAATTAACAATGTAGTTGAAAACTTTTATTTTATCTCTGCTTTTTAATGCTTAACTTTGTGTCAAAACCAACTATCCATAATTCACAGTATGAACCATATATTTAATAGACAGAGGACAAGAACCATGCTTGTTGCTGTAGCTTTAGGCGCGTCAGCGGTTGCTGCTGCGCAGTTATATCCTGATAGGGATTTTGCAAACTGGCCGTCTTATTCAGGCGATGATCTTGAGATGATGATTGACAATAAAGGCACACACTTCACGCTGTGGTCACCACAAGCAGATGAGGTGAAAGTCTTGTTGTATAATGCGGGAGCGAATACGGCGCCTTATGACTCGCTGAGTATGCAGCGTGGTGATAACGGCACGTGGCGCGCTTCTGTTGCTGAGGATTTGAAGGGCAAGTTTTATACTTTCCGCGTTAAGCATCATGGCGCGTGGCTTAAAGAAACGCCCGGTGTTTGGGCAAAGGCGGTAGGTGTGAATGGTTCGCGTGCCGCTATTATTGATTTTAAAGATACAAATCCGGTCGGTTGGGCTGAGGATAAAGGCCCGAGCATAGCTCATATCACTGATGCTGTTATCTATGAGATGCACCATCGAGACTTTTCTGTTCATCCGACGAGTGGTATTGCCAATAAGGGCAAGTTTCTTGCGTTGACAGAGCCTGAGACACATTCACCATTCGGCGATAAGACCGGCATTGAGCACCTTAAGGAACTTGGCGTTACTCACGTGCATATACTGCCGTCATATGACTATAACTCTGTTGATGAGACAAACCTTCTCTCTAATCAATATAATTGGGGATATGACCCTTATAATTATAATGTGCCGGAAGGTTCTTACTCGACTAATCCGACCAATCCTGTGACGCGTATTTATGAGATGAAGCAGATGATAAAGGCTCTGCATGATGCCGGCATCGGCGTTGTTATGGATGTGGTCTATAACCATACGGCTGATAATGACGAGTCAAACTTCTCACTCACTGCCCCCGGATATTATTATCGTCACCGTGCTGATGGTACGTATAGCGATGCGTCGGGATGTGGCAATGAAACGGCTTCTGACCGCAAACAGATGGGCGACTTTATTGTTAACTCGGTCAAATACTGGGCAAAGGAATTTCATATTGACGGCTTCCGCTTTGACCTTATGGCGATACATGATATTAACACTATGAGCAGAGTAGCTGCCGAGTTAAAGACTGTCAATCCGTCAATCTTTGTCTACGGCGAAGGCTGGACAGCTGGAGATTCGCCACTGCCGACATCAGAACGCGCACTCAAAGAAAATGTTGCAAAAATGGATGGCATAGCTGTCTTTAGTGATGACATACGAGATGCAATCAAAGGCCATTATAGTGATGCTTCTGACCGTGGATTTGCGACAGGAAAGCCCGGCAATGAGGAGACGGTAAAGATTGGTATAGTCGCAGCTACGGCACATCCGCAAGTCGATTATAGCAAGGGCAATAATTCAAAATTTGCTTATGCAACATCGCCATGCCAGATTATAAACTATGTGTCATGTCATGATGACTTGATGCTCACTGATAAACTCGCCAAGTCTATGCCCGGCTCGACAGAGGCTGAGCGCCAGCGTGCGGCACGACTTGCGCAAACAATAGTATTCACCTCACAGGGCACCCCGTTTATGTTTGCCGGAGAGGAGATATTCCGTGATAAGCATGGTGTTCATAATTCATATAAATCCCCTGATTCAATCAATGCAATAGACTGGACGCTCAAGCATACCAATCGCGAGCAATTTGACTATTATCAACAACTCATTGCGCTGCGCAAAGCTCATCCCGCGTTCCGCATGACAACGGCAGAGGATATTGCGAAACACCTTGTCTTCGATAAGACTACGCAGTCAAACGTGATATCATATTCGCTCAAAGACAATGCCAATGGTGACACATGGCGAGAGATTAAGCTCGTTTTTAACGGCAACAGCGAGGCTGTCAGTGTAAAGATACCTAAAGGCGAATGG
>CAYYAA010000002.1:0-50074 GCA_964469875.1 uncultured Bacteroides sp. | reverse complement strand
TTAATCTCGACAATCAAAGCATGCTCGACTACGTCGCTAAATGCATCGGCAATCTGATTCACTAAGCATAGACGCAACTTTTTTTGTTTGAAGGGGAGTATTGTTTGACAATTCTCCTTTCTTTGTCTTTTCAAATAATCCGTTTACAGTTTAGCATGCTTATCTTTGCAGTGTAAAGATTTTAAAACGTATTGGATTATGAAAAAGAACTTTTTAGCATTTGCGGATTATTTGCAAAGGAACCGCAAAGAAGTAATGAAACAGATAAAGACTGCGCTTGATGAATATTCGGTAGATTATGAAATCATCAACGGATGTAAGGATATTTGGGTGCGCGACTTTATGCCAATCCAGCGTCATGATGGCAAGTTAGTTAGATATCGCTATTATCCTAATTACCTCGTACAAGATAATAAAGCGCAGTACATTACCGACGTGTACAAAGTCAATGTTAAGACGTTTGATGAATCAGTTGAATATGCTGATACTGATCTCGTTATAGATGGCGGTAATGCTATCCTTTGCCAAGACAAAAACGGCAAAAACTGCGTACTGATGACGCAAAAGGTGCTGTTTGAAAACTCGCCGATGTCGCATCTTGATGTGCTTAAAGAGCTGTATCGCGTATTTGATGCAGATGTTATCCTCTTGCCATGGGATAGCCGCGAACCATATGGACACGCAGACGGCATGGTGCGTTATCTTAAGCCCGGATGTCTCTTGCTGAACAATTACGAAGAGAACGATAACGATCTTTACCTTCAGCTTAAACTTGCTTTGTCTGCCCGTTTTGAACTTATTAGTCTAAAATATGGCAAAGCAAATCATTCTGACTCGTGGTGTCATATTAACTTTCTCGAATTGGACAATCTGATTCTTGTTCCTGCCGCAAATATTCCGTCTGATGCTGTCGCTAAAGATCAGCTCGAAAAGTTGACTGGTAAAGATTGCCGATTGATTAAAATGAAAGAGCTTATCAATAATGGTGGTAAAAATGATGGTGGCGCTTTAAATTGTATTTCTTGGAACAACTTAAAATAAAAATATTATGGATAAAATTACCGAAACTTTGATTCAATTTCTTGAGTCAAAAGAAATTTGCTATGAGAAATCGTTTAATACACAAAGAAAAGCGATAAACGGTGCATTACATTCCGTAAACTTTCAAGCAATGAGTAGCTCACATGAAGGGCAAGATATTGACATTATTATTGAAGTTTCTGTTAACGATGGCATGATATACTTTACAGCTATGCCTCGTGCGGTTTATTCCAAAGATTGCGAATACGGTATGGGACTATTAGCATATAAGTGGAGCAAAATAAAGATGCCAACCAAATTGTTTATTGGCGAAGACTATGAATCAGTTGGCATTGGTAATTTAAATTTTAGTGTATTTATGACGGCATATTCTCCAAGCGAAGGTCTGAGCGGTGAGCTTTGGCAGAAGTACATCAACTGTCTTATCGAAAGTGCTGATACGGCATGGACAGCAATGGACGAGGCAAGCGAAATCACACCCGATTAACCGGAACCCAAACTTCTGTTATCAACTCTCTCTCAGGTGTATCTGAGGGAGAGTTTGGGTATTGCTCAAACAATGGTAATGCAAGATTAAGTTGATATCGCTCGTCACGAAATATGTCGATAAAGACTTCATGGTAGAACTCAATCAGGCCGTCATAGCTGCCGACCCATGTATAGACTTTGTAGAGCGATTTTGCGGGCAGTAGGATTTTACCTAACTCTCCACATCTAACCTCGGCTATGTCATTTTGACATTGTTGAGTACATCTAACACCTGCGATAAATCTGCCTGATGCCTCATTATCGTCTATATAGTTGTCGATTGCGATGCCTACGTAACCTTTGATTGTTAAGTTGTCTGGATATCTATTAATGACGGCTTCGATTTTGCCCCAATATTCATTCTCAAATTCTACCGTATGGGTTGCGGCGTAATCGCCTTCATAAAATTTAGTAAGGATTATTTGGTCTTTTGGCAACTGCTTCTGCTCGCCGCTAACTTTGCTACTAACCTCATCATCAATATTATATCGTAAATCGATTGTCTTGTTAATGCCAAAACGATGTAAAATCGGATATAGTGCCGGTGCTTCATTCACGCCAACAACTTGCGAAACTTCACACGAATTTTTACCTGACGGAAGACGAAACGCACGCATGGCATATTGCGCACGGCGATATGCCGCATAGCGACCGATACTCATGCCGGTTGTTTTCTTAAACCATTGTTTAAGACTCGTTTGCGACATACCAAGAAGCTGAACAAACCGCTCGATGTTAACCTCTTGTTCGAATGTTGAAGTGATTGAAGTCCTGTCCTTAGCCGCAGCCTCTTCGATGGCGTTAATCACCATCCGCATCTCATTTTCGTATTTGATATTTGCGATATTCACTGCTGTAGGTTTTGATCTTCTTCGACGGAAAAACTCCAAAGACGAGTGTCAAGATCTAATGTTTTCTTATCGCCATCATATTTATATACATTCCGCCTTTGCCTTGGGACGTTTATGGCTTTTAGTATATCTCCATCTTTCCATTTTACAGAGAAGCCATCATCAAAGATGTTGAATTGTGAGAACAAAGCGTAGTACAGATAAGTTGAACGGTCATCAATTTTCTCTTTTCCACTTTTGCCGTTTTTATATTGCACACCTGTTTCTTTTGAGGTCTTATCATTTATGACATTGAAAGCCCTGATTAGTGCGGATGCTCTGAATCTGTATTCTTTTGATTCAAATGTTATGTCTATTCCTGATTGGTGGGTGTTTAACACGCCGTGTGGAAAATATTTGATATCATCTCCTTCTTTTCGTGCGTCATTGGCATTACCATAATTTTTATGGTAAACGATTGGATCCTTATGTGAACCTGCTTCTTCGTGAAAATACATTTCAACTGTGGTAGGATATACTTTTACACATTCTTTGTCATTGTTGCTTTGGACTTCAAAATGGCCACTTAAGATAACTTGAGCTATTGTTTTGAACCATTCATTTAATTGCTCTAAAGTCATTCCGGCTTCATGCTTTTTGTCACTGACAAAGCTATTGATTGTTTCTTTTAAGGTAAACATGATAATTAGTTTTTAAGATTTGTACTGCAAAGCTATAAAAAAAATCTCATTTGCCAAAATTATATGCGCCACTGTGTGTAAGTTGACATTAAGCACACATCTTCGGGTGGAACGTAGCACTCTATTTTACAAAAGCAGCGCGGCCAGACATCAATGAATATCTGACCGCACTTTGGGTTATTTATCAGAGCTTTTGGGAAGCGTTTCTTGTCTTAATATTAAATACCTTCACGAAGGTAGGGACGAAGTTCCGGCACGATTTCTGCAACGGCTTTGATTGCTATCGCTGCGATTACGTGTGCTCCATAAATATTGAGGTGTGTGTTATCCACTTTGCCTTCCGGACAAAATTCATATTTGCCGGCAGGTACCCACATATAGAGCTCTTTCGATTTTTCGACGCCAAGACCTGATACGAGGTCAAATGTTAAAGCTGTCATATCAACGAATGGAACATTGAGCTTGCGTGCTACGTTCTTGGGGGCAACAGTGTAAAAGCCGTGAGTCGATACAAGGACATTACCCTCTTGTTGATATGATTTGCGGTCTGCATTAGTGTCTGCAGAGTCAAATTTATCTTGTTCTTCGGGCGGAAAGTTACGACGAACAATAGAGTTAAACAACACGGGAATAGCACCTTTGGCGCGTGCCTCGGTAACATATTTTGTCAATATTTCGTCAAATGTGCTGCCGGGAATGGTGTGACGAGGTGTCTTGCCTTCAACATCAAGTTTCTCATCATTGTGACCAAACTGAATAAAGAGATAGTCACCGGGCTTGATTTTTGAAAGTACAACATCCCAGCGTCCTTCGTTAATGAAGCTCAATGAGCTGCGACCGTTTTTAGCATGATTGTCAACTTTGATAGCGCCTTGCAAGAGATCGGGGAGTGCTTGACCCCAACCACGTTCTTGATTTTCTTTATCAAGTGGCTTGTCTGCCATGGTCGAGTCACCAATCATGAAAACTGTAATGGTGTCGCTAACGGCAACCTGTGCTGATGCGCAAACTGCGACCAATAAGCACAAAATAAATGCGTTAAATTTACGAATCATAATATAGTTTTTAAGTTTAGTTTAATTGTCTTATATTTTGTTGATTTGACGGTCAACACCACATCTCCGGCTTCATCTGTTGAACGGAGTATGACTTGAGCATGACCGTTATAAAGGCTGCGATAGTTGGCAACATGAAGCTCGTCGCTACACATATCACCATTAGCTACAGCCACAATGCGAGCGTTGCCGCTGACCTCAAATGTCAATTCATCATCTGCGGAAGGCGCCTTACAGCCTGATTTATCAACAGCATAAATATCAATATATTGTAGGTCAAAACCATCTGCATGCCACTCATCCTTATCGACCTTCGCAACGAGTTTGACAGGCTGCGATGCTGTTTTTATCTCATGTTTGGCAACAATCTTGCCATTACTGTAAGCAATAGCCTCAACTTTTCCGGGAACATAGGTAATGCTATCCCATCTTATCTGATTGCGTTGCTTTGCATCTTCAATGATATTGCGTTTGCGCCCGAGCGTGTGCCCATTTACTTTCAGCTCAACCTCTTCGGCATTGGTGTATGCATATATCGTTAGTGGGTCAGGACTTGTGATGTTCCAATTATCGACAAGTTGCGCACCGCCTATTGGCTCATCATTCCAGTTGACGATACGACTACCACAATCGACGGCAATATGAACGGTGGGCTCATCGCTAAACATACTCTTCAGCAGGTAAGCCTTTGGCTTGGGATTAAGCGTAATGTCAAACACTCCGTCTACCCAACCTTTGGCAGGCCAACCGAGAGATTCACCGAGATAGTCAATCATTCCCCAATAAGCCAAGCCAACAACCTTGTTATTATTTGGTTCAAAGAAATTCTGTCCCATTGCCGACAAACTTGCCTCACTTTGATAGAAGATCTTATCGGGATAACGACGTGCATCACCGGGGAAATACATATAACGGTAATTATATGCCGCAATATCTGTCTCTAAAGCGAGAGGAGCAGGGATAGAATCTGTGTCAAGGCTGCGACCTCGCGGGTGCATCGCCACCGTCACCGGACGCGTTTCATCATAGCGATTAAGCAGCGTCTTTTGCAGCTTATATGCCGTCACTCCCCAATCGTTGAAAGGTAGATTGGAATATAGCTGTAACTCGTTACCCAAGCTCCACATTACAACACAGGGATGGTTGCGGTCTCGTTTTATAAATTCCGGAATGTTATCCTGCCATAATTCAGTCCAGTCACGACGACCTCCGGCATATTGTTTGAGCCATTTATCATACAACTCATCGACGACAAGTATGCCATATTTGTCACATAGGTCAAGGAAATCCTCGCTATAGGGGTTATGCGAAGTTCTGATATGATTAAAGCCAAATGATTTGAGCAATTGTATGCGCTTTTCTATTGCCGCAGGATAAGCCGCAGCGCCAAGTGGACCAAGTGTATGATGATTGGCAATACCTTTGAGTAGAACCTTTTTGCCATTTAGCTTAAAGCCGCAATCAGGAGAATATTCAATTTTACGAATGCCAAACTGCTTCTCAACACGATCTAATTCCTCACCGGCTACTGTCTTGATAGCGACAAGCGCCGTATATAGATTTGGCTCATCACAGCTCCACAATTTGGGATTATTGACACATATCGCGCCAAGTTGATATTCTCGATCTCGCTGCTTGCGATTGATAGCAATATGCTGTTCAGAATGTTGAACGTCATTTCCATCAGCATCAATAATCTGAATATCTACAACAAGTTCCGACGCTTTGCCTTTTGAAACAATCTCAGTCTGAATATTTACATTAGCCGATTTCTCGGTTATGCTGTCAGTTGTGATGTACACTCCGTTACGTGCAACATAGACATCTGGATTTGTAATAACCAAGTTTACATCACGATATAGTCCTGCACCGGTGTACCACCGTGAATTATTAGCTTCACCGGTATCTGCCACAACCTCTATAATATTAGGCTCGCCATAGTTTAGCTTATCAGTTACATCTATATCAAAACCGAGATAGCCATAATCTGTGCCGCCGATACGCTCACCGTTAAGATACACATCGCCGACGAGCATGATGCCACCAAAGTCAAGCAAGACACGTTTGCCCTGCAATTCCTTTTCGACAGTCAACTCCTTGCGGTAATATCCCCTACCCAATTCCTTGAAAGCACGCGCGCTCAATCGACTCTTAACATTTGCTGCCTTATCTGAGTTATCGGCTTGCTCATCAATCGAAGGAACAACCCACGGCTGTTCAATCTGGAAGTCATGCGGCAAATCGACAATACGCCAACAACTGTCTCCACGACTAAATTCCCAATGAAAATCAAGATTGCGCACCTCACGCGCCTGCGCCAAAGGCACAAGACTCGTCAAAGCGATACCAAAGCCAATATGTCTCAGCCGAGAATATATCATTTATTCAAATGATTGAGAATCCATGTTAGATGTCCACGTTCTGTTGCATCAGAAGTCCAGTGTTCGTTAATAGGCGTAATCAGTGCCTCTTTAGGACAAGTCAACAAATTGTAAACGGCATAACTCGTCGTTGGGGGGCAAGTGTTGTCATTATATCCCCAAGTCATATAAGTCGGGACAGTGATTAGACGTGCAAAGTTAACCACATCATAATAAGCCATTGTCTTTAGCTTATCTTGCGTATCCATACCGGACACACGGAAGAAATGCGGATAGCCTCCGGCATGACCTGCCTTATAGCCTGCCATATCACTCAATGCCGGATGATTGGCAACGCAAGCTGTGACACGCTTATCCAATCCTGCCGTCACCAACGCCAACGCTCCGCCTTGACTGCCGCCTTGCACGATTACATTCTTTCCATCCCACTCCGGAAGTGATGTCAAGAAATCAATTGCGCGAACACATCCGAGGTAAACGCGCTTCATATAGTAGTTATCACGATTGTCAAGTCCGTTAGACAAATAGCCGTTCTCATTGCCATTGAATGCTCGTGATATTTCATCAAACTGCTCATTTGTCATTTCGGGATTTAAACCGTGTATTTCAATTTCAAATCTAATGCAACCGTTCTCGGCATAGTATTTATGACGCAACGGCTCTTTAATAGTCTTGATACCTGCTCCGGGAGGGCACAACACAACAGGACATTCGCCCTTTGCTGCATTTATAGGATAAAACAGATAGCCATAAATGGCCTGTTTCTTTGTAATATTAAGTTTCACAAGATAGCAGTCTATCTTGTCGGTGCAATATTGCGGAGCAAGCTCTTTGGTATATGTCAAAGGCAATGCCTTTAACTCATCAAGATTCTTATTCCAAAAAGAAGTGAAGTCATCAGGCATCTTAGTATAAGGCTGAATCTTCTCCGGCGAAAAACCGACCTTGATATGATGTTGATACTTCACGCCATCAACAACAGCCTCAAGTTTACAATCTCTAAATCCGGGATTCTTCATAGTTCCGACCGATATTTCTGCTCGTCCCTGCTCATTTAAGGTCACAGTACCGGTCTTATCGCTCGACATCATATCATCAGATAGCTCATACTTTACGGTCGCACCTGATTGAGGTATGCCATACTTATAAAATTGCACCTCTATCTTAGCATTTTGACCTGTCGTATAAATCCAATCTGAATGATTGGGCACGGTGACCCATAAATCGTCACTACGATAAGGATAATTTTCAGCTAATGCAGATGCAGACAATACCAAGGTGGCACAAAGTAGTGTGGTTATCTTTTTCATGATTGTCTTAAAGTTAATGTGATGCTAAAAGATTGATTTTAAAATTTTGGCGAATAGCAGTGTGATGCTACCCGCCAAAATTATATTTGTAAGAATTATTATAGCATTTAGCGCATTTCAAGATAAGTAACCTTATCCATGTCACCATAGTCAAGGTTCTCACCGCCCATACCCCAAATGAACATATAGTTGCTGGTGCCTGCCGCTGCATGGATAGACCATTCCGGAGACATTACAGCTTGCTCATTGTGAAGCCAGATAAGACGATTCTCTTGAGGTTCGCCCATCAAGTGACAGATAGCATTGCCATCAGGCACATTGAAGTAGAAGTACGCTTCAACGCGGCGGTCGTGAACGTGAGCCGGCATTGTATTCCATACACTACCCGGCTTGAGCTCGGTAAGTCCCATTTGCAATTGACACGGACCTTCTTCAAGCACATTATTCACGATAAGCTGATTGATAACGCGGTCATTACTTTCCTCGGCTTTACCTGCGGCGAAAGAGTTTGCTTTGAGCGAGCCCTTACGTCCATCAATGGTAATCCACTGAGTCTTGTACTCCTTGTGAGCCGGAGTCGAGTTAATATAGAACTTTGCAGGGTTTGATTTGTCAACACTGCGGAAAGTCACCTTTTGTTTACCGCGACCAACATAAAGAGCTTCTTTGAAACCAAGATTATACTCTTTACCGTCCACAGAAACAATACCTGCGCCACCGACATTGATAACACCAAGTTCGCGACGTTGCAAGAAATAATCGGCTTTCAGTGGGTCGATTGTCTCAAGTTCGACTACACGATTTACTGGCTTTACACCGCCAAAAATAAGACGGTCATAAAGTGAATAAGTCAAGTTAATCGTGTCTTCCGCCATCACGGTTGGCATCATGAAACGCGAGCGCAATGTCTCGGTGTCATAGTGCTTAACATCTTCGGGATGACAACCGCGAATAATTGAATAGTTAGTCTGAGCTGTCATAGAAATTCCTGAAAATGCAATCGCCAATGCGATAATAGCTTTCTTCATGACTTCAGCTTTTATTTTTTAAAGTAGCTAATAGCCTCAGCACACTTGTCGCTGATGTATTTCCAGTTACCTGCTGCAACTTGGTCCTTGGGAAAGAGTTTTGAACCCATACCTACGCAGAACACACCGGCTTTCTTCCATGACTGGATGTTTTCTTCTGTCGGTTCTACGCCACCTGTAACCATAAGTTTTGACCAAGGCATCGGAGCGAGCAAGCCCTTAACAAATTTCGGACCGAGTACATCACCGGGGAACACCTTGCAGAGGATACAACCTGCTTCTTGTGCTGCGCCAACTTCGCTGATGCTGCCACAACCGGGTGTATAAGGTACGTTACGACGGTTGCAGACTTTAGCAATATCAGGGTTGAACAACGGACCTACTACGAAGCAGGCACCGAGTTGGATATACAATGATGCTGTCGGAGCGTCAACGATTGAACCTACACCGATAGCCATTTCGGGACATTCAACAGCAGCGAATTTGATAACCTCAGCAAAAACTTCGTGTGCGAAGTCACCACGGTTAGTAAATTCAAAAGCGCGAATACCACCTTCGTAGCATGCCTTTACAACTTGCTTTGCTACTTCTACATCTTTGTTATAGAATACGGGAACAACACCGGTATTCTTAATTGCGGTCAAAACCGCCATATTATCAAAACGTGCCATTATCTTTGTACTCTACCGTTAGCGTTACCACCTGCAAGAGATTCAACCTCTGCTTCAGAAACCAAGTTGAAGTCACCGGGAACGGTGTGCTTCAAAGCTGATGCTGCTACAGCGAATTCAAGAGCCTCGCCTTGATTCGGCTTAGTCAACAAACCGTGGATAATACCACCTGAGAATGAGTCACCACCACCAACGCGGTCGATAATCGGGTTGATATCATAACGACGAGATTCATAGAACTCTTCACCGTTGTAGATCATAGCCTTCCAGCCGTTGTGAGTTGCTGAGAATGATTCACGCAATGTAGAGATGACATATTTGAAGCCAAATTCTTTTGCCATTGCACGGAAGATGCCCTTGTAGCCTTCTGCTGAAGTTTCACCAGCTTCAACATCTGCATCGGGTTTGAAACCGAGGCAAAGTTCTGCATCTTCTTCGTTACCGATACATACGTCTACATATTGCATCAACGGACGCATGATAGATTGTGCTTTTTCTTTTGTCCACAATTTTTTGCGGAAGTTGAGGTCAACAGATACGGTTACACCGTGACGTTTTGCAGCTTCACAAGCAAGGCGAGTTAACTCGGCAGCCTTATCGCTGATAGCGGGAGTAATGCCACTCCAGTGGAACCATGCTGCTCCTTCCATAATCTTATCGAAGTCAAAATCTTCGGGGTTTGCTTCAGCAATTGCTGAGTGTGCACGGTCATAGATAACCTTTGAAGGACGCATTGAAGCACCGGTTTCGCAATAGTAGATACCTACACGGTCACCACCACGTGCGATGTACTCGGTGTTAACACCATAACGACGCAATGCGTTGAGTGTTAATTGACCAATTTCGTGTGTCGGCAATTTGCTTACAAAATAAGCATCGTGACCATAGTTAGCACAGCTAACAGCTACGTTAGCTTCACCACCACCTAAAATTACATCAAAGCTGTCGCTTTGAACAAATCTGTAGTTACCTTTAGGCGAAAGACGGAGCATAATCTCGCCCAATGTTACAATTTTACTCATAGTTTTCTTTGTTATTCACTAATGATTATTAAATCACTATTGTGTTATAAATTTTGATTATTTCTTACAAACTGTCGTTACGCGATTCCACCACATAAGTGCCATCGTTGCTACAACGAGCACTGCAACGCCAATCCATTTGCAGGTATGGGTCAAGTGGAAGATTACCCACGCTAATGGGCTTGACGCAAAGTCAAGGCTACCGCCTTCAAAACCTTCCGGAATTGCAACCGCTGCATCTCCCGTCGCCTGATATACATCTTGCGCTGCAAGAGTGAAATAAGGCGCCAAGTTAGTAACCATCAACAAGCCCAACACGATAATCACCGCACCAATGATAAATGTCTTGACAACATTACCTTTGGTATAAGGCAATATGAGAGGGAAAAGATAGAACATTCCCGCCAATGATGCCAAAGGCAAGAACTTGTTACCCGGCAATATGACTGCAATAAAGAGTGTGAAAGGTATTAAAAGCAATGATACAACAAGTGTTGTCGGATGTCCGATAACAAGTGCCGGGCTCATGCCAATATTCAAGCCGGAAGCCCCTTTGAACTTGCGAGCTATAAGGCTACGTGTCGCGTCACTAATAGGTTTAAGACCTTCGATAAAGAGAACAGTAATGCGAGGTATCAACTCCATAACTGCACCCATCTTGATACCTAAGCCCAAGATATAAGGGATTTTGTCTACAATTTCATTCCATGTTTGACAAGTAAGACAACCGATAGCCACGCCAACAATTACACCGAGCAACAACGGCTCGCCCATAACGCCAAACTTACGTTTGAGACCATCGGCATCTATTTCCAACTTGTTCATAAAAGGAATGTAATCAAGACCCTTATTAATAATAACTGCGAAAGGCACAAAGCCGGCACAGAATGGCTGAGGTATTGAAATTCCTTCAAGGTCTTTATAGTATTCTTGGAATTTATTGGCGGTCTTATCTGCTATTACCAGCGTAATAATATAGCAGATGATAGCTGCAAAGAATCCCCATGCGATAGAGTCACTTGCAAAGTAAACAATAGCACCGATGAACGCAAAGTGCCAATAATTCCACAAATCGATATTGACGGTACGCGTTGTGCGTGTGAGCAACATCAACAAGTTTACACACAAACACACCGGAATGATAAACGCACCAACTGCTGTGTTGTATGCAACTGATGCTGCAGCAGGCCAACCCATGTCAAAGACTTGGAGTTGTAGGTCATAAATACCTACTACATCATTGAGCGCCGGGCCAAGTGTTGATGTCAGCAACGCCGTCACAACAGACAGACCGACAAAACCAACGCCGACTTTAAGACCACTCTTTAAAGCATCGCCAAATTTGATGCCAATGCACATACCGAGGACTGTAAAGATGACAGGCATCATCACAGCCGCGCCAAGACCGATTATGTATTTAAATACTGCTTCCATTACTATTATTTAGGTTGCTTACCAATGTAAGCTAATATGCCACCATCAACATAAAGGATGTGACCATTAACAAAATTGGAAGCGTCTGAAGCGAGGAACAATGCCGGACCCATAAGGTCTTCAGGTGTACCCCAACGAGCTGCAGGAGTTTTTGCGATAATGAATGAATCAAACGGGTGACGTGAGCCATCGGGTTGGAGTTCGCGCAAAGGAGCTGTTTGCTCAGTAGCGATGTAACCCGGGCCAATACCATTACATTGGATATTATATTCACCATATTCTGATGCAATGTTACGAGTCAACATCTTCAAGCCGCCCTTAGCCGAAGCATAAGCAGAAACTGTCTCACGGCCAAGTTCACTCATCATAGAGCATACGTTGATAATCTTGCCATGGCCTTTCTTAATCATGCCGGGGATAACGGCTTTAGAGCAGATATACGGACCGATAAGGTCAATATCAACAACGCGCTTAAATTCATCAACAGCCATCTCGTGCATCGGAATGCGCTTGATGATACCTGCATTGTTAACCAAGATATCGATAGTGCCTACTGTCTTTTCGATGTCCTCTACCATAGCCTTTACAGCTTCTTCATTGGTGACATCGCAAAGATAGCCCTTTGCATCAATACCGAGTTCCTTATATGCTTTAAGACCTCTGTCAATTGTTTCTTGACGAGAGCAGTTAAAGACAATTTTCGCGCCGGCTTCTGCGTAGGCTTGTGCTATCGCCAAACCTATACCGTAAGCGGCTCCTGTAACTAAGGCAACTTTGCCTTCAAGAGAAAAATTTACCATAGAATATCAATTTTTATTGTATTTGTCGTTATGAGCTCGTTGACTGCAATGACACGCAAAGCGTGCCTTAGACATTCAATGCCAACCGCAAGCGGTCAGAATGTGATGATTTTTTTGCGTTCAATGATTTTCTACGTTGCCTGTTTTGGTATATTAAAGTTAACTATTAAAATGACCGTTGCCATGAGATTAGAGCGGTTTAACAACAAATGTCTCAGCCGACATTACAAGATCTCAATCTTGCATTTGCCAACCTTCCATCACTGTTTTTATGGTTATCTTAGGTCAAGTATAATAGGTAGTTTTAAATTTGATTTGATTATGATTATTGAAATTTGGTTATAGCTCGCATTCCAATAAGCAATTTCACTGCAATATTCGCAATAATTTTTGAATCTTGCAAATAATTTAGATATAAATTGTCTTAAAAGCACTGCGAAGGCATCACTGTAACGGCATTTCAACAGTCAGGGTTATCAATTATTAGGTCGCGCATTATGGCATCAGCAATAAGCCATGACGATTCGGGTATTATTAGACGATCAGAATCTATCACAAGTTGACCAACCGCAAGGTATGGCTTAGCCGCAGCCAAAACCTCTCTGCGATACGTTGGTGACAATTGATTAACATCAAGTCCGACAGACGTACGCAATCCGGTTATTATCAAGTCATTTGCACTGTCAATATCGCTTTCTTCTTCAATCTCATAAGATGGCACCGCCGCAAGATATTTACGAATATTTGACGGGTTAAAACGACGATTCTTACCATCAAAGCTATGTGCCGACGCACCTAATCCAAGATACGGCGTATCATCCCAATACGATGAATTGTGACGCGAATAGCATCCCGGTTTACAGAAATTAGATATTTCATAATGCTGATAGCCATAGTGATGCGCATTGGCTATCAAGATTTCATACATTTTGCTGATCGTATTCTCATCAGCTTCTGTTATCTTACCGGCTTGACGACTCGCATATAAGCGAGTCCCCGGCTCATAAGACAAGCAATAAGCTGAAAAATGTGGCAAATCAAGTTCAAGCAAACGTGTTAATGACTGTCGCCAACTTTCTACTGATTGCCCCGGCAAGCCATAGATTAAGTCGCAACTTATATTACTAATTCCCGCACTTCGCAAGCTCTCAACCGCAGACAACGCATCCGCTGCACTATGTCTACGTCCTATCGCCTTCAATTGCTCATCATCAAACGACTGTATACCCATACTGATACGATTGACTCCAATATCAAGCCACTGCCGAGCCTTATCAGCAGTAACATCTTCAGGATTAACCTCAATTGTTTTCTCCGTGACTTGCGATAAGTCAAGCGGCAGAGAAAACAGTCGTCGCAAATCAGAAACAGATAAAATTGAAGGTGTACCACCACCGATATAGACGGTCTTGAACGGCTCCGAAATTTCATCTTTTCGTGCAGCAGCTTCCGCAATTATCGTATCAACTACTTGCTCCACCGTCTCACGATTAGGCGTTGAGTAAAAGTCACAATAATAGCATTTTGAGTGACAAAACGGAATATGAATATACAGTCCTGCCATTATTAATATTTCTTCGGGTTACGACCACATAATGTTAGGAATGGACAGAACGTGCAGCTCTTTTCATCTTCTACCTGTGTGAAGGGGGTATCTTCATCAAATATCGACTTAACAAGCGGAACAAAGTATGACATAAATTCCTCTGACACTTCTCGATATGACATCAGTTCACTGTTGTTTATCTTTATGGGAACAATGCCTTCATTTGCCGACATTTGGCGGAAAGGATAAATATATGGCACAATATCCATCTTGCTCTTAGTCATTGAGATATATGCCTCACTATAAACAAGAAGTTGAAATATTGCATCTGTCTTATGTTGGTCAGTTCCGGTAAAAAGAGCTTCTATATTTTTCGCTGAAATCCCATCACTTCCGGTCTTATAGTCAATAAAGCGCAACTTATTTGCCAACACTTGGTCTACTCGGTCAATTGACATTTTGAAATTCACAGCTAAATCAGGCGCAATATTCCAAACTTTTGTATTGACGCCCATCTCGGCTGCTACAAATGTAAATGAAGGTTTACAGAATGCCTCACGTTCATATTCCAGCATCCGCTTAATATAGCCCTTCATAATATCAGCAATAATTGTCGCTTCTGCATTGAGTTCTTTATACTTCTCAATCATAACGCTGCGAACAATCGTAGTCAGCAAGTCATCTGAAAGCATACTTGCTATAACATCTGACGTAATCGCCCCACCCTTATATGGCGCATAAAGTGTCTCTACTACCTTATGCACAATGCTACCATATTCGGCATCAGTAATATAGTCAAATATCTCCTGTGTCCCGCGCAAGTTTTTGACATACTGCAGATAGAACTGCAAACGACACTTCTTTAATGTCTTTAATGCCGAGGCTGACAATCTCAAACTTCCGCCCGGCTTAAAGCCCTCAAGCTCGCTTAATACCTCCGGCGTTTTTTCAACGCTAATCGACTGTTTTTCCTCAAAAGTCATCGGCAAGTCAATAGCGTTAAACTTGATATCTCCGGCATTTTCACGATAAAGATAACGCAACTGCGTGATATAGCGCGATGCCTCTCCTGTCGTTGTTCCACTTGACACACGACTGTCATAAATCAACTTCACTCGTTTTGCTCGTGATATAAGACGTGCAAAGTGATAGGCATATCCGCTCTCCTGATCTTCTTGTGTTGTCATCATATATCCGGAACGGAGATTGGCAGGTATCATTGACTTGGTATAAGTCTTGCGAGGAAATATTCGCTCATTCATCGACAGAATAATGACATTCTCAAAGTCAAGATTTCGCGTTTCGAGAACTCCCATAATCTGCAAGCCCTTCAGCGGCATTCCCGTCAGATTAATTTGTGTAGCAGACAAGAGGCGTTCAAAGAGGTGGAAATAGGTATTCTCTGACATGGCAACTTTGTGCTTGTCTATCATTTTGGCAAGGTCAACGAGGTCGTTTTCAAAATACTTGAGCATATCTATCTCCAACAGCCGAGTATTCGCATTAGAAATCTTAACACACTCCAACGCTTCACGCAGACCGGTTATCAACGATATTGTGTAATGATGCACTTCGTTAACGTTACGTAAATCTTTTACTGCCGTAAACAGATATGACATTGACGGATAATTGCCGGCAAGTGCTGACGCTTCGATATTAAATGACTTCGTATCATCAATCCACTTCTTTATCTTATCACAATCGTCTGACGCAATAATGTTAAAGTAGGGATTTGACAAAACTTGCATCACATCTTCATAATAAAAATGATATGACCCTCTAATTTGTCGTGCTCTAAGCTGCATAGACACCACCGAGCGCAATAGTGCTGCAAATGTTGTTGTCATATATGGAACACCCATCGTTATGTTTACCGCCGAAATCGTTTCCGGCAACGACATCAACACCGGCAATAGCAAATTTTCATCCGGCAGGACTATCGCTGTATTAGAAGGATTGTCAGTATCTATCACGCCAAGTTCAAGCCACTCGTTCATAATATCACTGACAAGTTTAGCTTGAGCTACATTTGACGGTATAGCAACAATTTCTATATCCGGTTTCTCCGCGAGTTTTTCAAGCGTGAAATCTCTTGGCATAGGGTATGATGACACATAGTGCCACATACGCCTTTGCATTGCCGAACCATAAATATATCTGTCATTATCCTTGCGCGTTTTCAGCATCGGAGATGCAACATCCCAAAAGAAGTCGGCAACACCGAGGTCCTGAAGTTTCTTGAAGATAGCCAACTCAGCTATACTTGGCTCACTAAATCCAACAAAAGCGACACGTCTGAATGGTAATTCATCAGCACTACGCTCCTTAATATAATCGTAGGCTGTCCGCATCTGGTGGCCTCGTGTACTGAGTTCCATATCATTCATACGATGTTGAAACTCATCATAGACTTCAGATAAGACCTCCCACAAGCTGATAAACCTTGACGAGACATCATCTTCGTTATCAGAGTGCGGCACGTGAAGCCAAAACTCATCAACAGGTGCAGATGTCAATGCACTCTCACCCCACAAGGAGCGAACCAATTTCTTTTGGTCCTCATCAAGATAGTTAGATTGTATATTCTTATAATCACGAAGATTCTTAAACAACTCTGATGCCTTAACCAAAGACTTATCTACGTCTTCAAAGTCGCTCAATATCATCTCACCCCAGAAAATAAAGCGGTCAAAATCTTTAAGCTGCTCCTCACGTCCCTTACGCTTGAGAACTGTAGCATAAGACTCATAAAGGGTGAACAGTTGCTCGCGGTGCAACCCCTCGGGATGCGATGCAAAACGACTGACAAACGAGCCCATTGTCATTATTGACGGCATGAATGATGTCTTTGTCTTAGCTATCTGAACGTATTTCTTCAAGAACATCGCGCTGCGCTTATTGGGCAACACGAAGCAATATTCAGCCAATTCATCTGACATCAGTACAGGCAAGTAATAGTCTACGACCTGCGTTAAAAACTTGCGTGACATAAGGCCTTGTGATTATTTTTTCAGTAATAGAATGACCCTGACTGCAAGGTCAAAGGTGACAATTTTTGCATTGGCATTACCGGCTATCTCAGCTCGTGACTTATTAAACAAGTCAAACAAGGGCAGCACATTACGCTCATTGATGAACGGTGCAAACCTCGTACTGAAAGCCATTTCCTCCGGGCTCATTGCGTTAAGCTCGGGCACACGGAGATTAAGGATAAAATTCTCTCGCAACATTCGCGAACAATACTCAAAGAAGCGCATAATCTGTTCTCGTCCGAGCGCTGACAAATCAGCGCTCCACTGCTTCAGCGCAAAAACATTTCGCTGATAAGCCTTGCGCATAAGCTCGATAAACATTTCGAGAAACTTGCTACGCTCCTTTGTCGTTTCAATCAAGCTCAATGCAACGTTGACATTTCCTTCCGCAAGATGCGCAATTGACTTGGCTGATTCTTCATCCACGCCATAAGAGTTGGACAAAAGATTAGCTATCTCCTCATCGCTATAACGCTTCACTATAATTGGCTGACAACGCGAATAAATTGTCGGCAAAATCTGACGCGAGTTATTGCTGACAAGTATAAAAATCGTATCGTCATTTGGCTCCTCTATTATCTTGAGCATCTTATTGGCTGTCTCTTCTTTAAAGCGTTCCGGCAACCACAACAGCACAATCTTGTACTCTGACTGACGAGCCATAAAGTTAAGTCGCCTCAACAGCTCGACACCTTCATCAACATAAATTAACGGTTGTGCATTGACATTATCCAACGCCACCAACCAATGGTCAAAATCCATAAAAGGATGCTCCTTGACAAACTCACAAAACTCCGGAAAGTAGTCATTTGAGATTGTTGGACCTCCACCCGGCTTCTTTACTACAGGAAACGAGTAAATGGTATCTATATTATTGAATGTCTGATGCTGCAAGCAAGACGGACACTTGCCGCAACTATCACCGTTGGCCTTATTCTCACAGTGCATATACTGAGCTAACGCTTGCGCAAGGCTGAACTTTCCTGAGCCGGCAGGCCCTTCAAGCAAAATAGCATGAGGCACCTGACGAGTGTCTACCATGTGACGCAATCGTGCTTTTATATCTTCATGTCCCGGTATGTCTGCAAATTTCATGGTGAGTGTCTAATTTTATTCTTTGTTACTTATTGAGACGATGTCCCGTTTGATTGACATAATGACGCACTTCTTGGAACAAATCCGTTGCAAACACAAAGTCATTGAGGGCATCATTTGTGGTGTTATAAATTTGCGTCATATCACCGACCCACTCGCGATGTCCTTTATTGATAAAAACAATATTCTCACCGATACCAAGCACTGAGTTCATATCGTGAGTATTGATAACGGTTGTTATATTATATTCATGTGTTATATCCCTAAGCAATTCATCTATTATTATAGATGTCTTAGGATCAAGACCTGAGTTTGGCTCGTCACAGAAAAGATATTTCGGATTAAGAGCTATCGCGCGGGCAATAGCAACACGCTTCTGCATACCTCCCGAGATTTCTGACGGATATTTATTCTCAGCTCCAAGCAAATTGACACGCTCTATACAGAACATCGCACGATCTTTCATCTCCGCAGGTGTCATCTTGGTGAACATAATCAATGGAAACATCACATTACCCAAGACCGTCTCAGAGTCAAACAATGCCGAGCCTTGAAAGAGCATACCTATCTCCTTGCGCAATTCCTTCATCTCCTCGCGATTCATGGCGAGAGTATTACGTCCGTCAAACAAAATGCTACCACTATCCGGTCGCAAAAGTCCGACCATCGACTTTATTAACACCGTCTTACCCGAACCACTCTGTCCTATGATAAGATTTGTCATGCCCTCATGAAATGTGGCGGTGATGCCGTGAAGCACGGTACGATCTTCAAACGACTTTACTAAATCTTTTACTTCTATCATTGCAAGAGTAATTTGGTAAGAATAACGTCAAACAAAAGAATCAAAATACTGCTGGCTACTACTCCATTGGTGCTCGCCTTACCGACCTCCAATGCTCCGCCTTTTACATAATATCCATAGAACGATGCCACTGAAGCTATGATAAATGCAAATACCAATGACTTAATCAAGCCATACCACACATACCATTCTTGGAATAAGGCTTGGATGCCATAGATAAAACGTGACTCCGAAATCATATCAGTAACAACTGACACCATATAGCCACCAAACATTGATGTGCCTATACAGAGAACACCTAACACCGGCATGAATGCTACAAACGCCACAATCTTGGGCAACACCAAGAAATTAGCCGAATTTATACCCATGATTTCAAGCGCATCAATCTGCTCGGTGACACGCATAGTGCCTATCTCTGAGGCTATATTTGAACCGACTTTACCTGCCAAGATAAGACAAAGGATAGAGTTTGAAAATTCAAGCAAGATAATCTCACGCGTGGCAAGGCCAACCGAATATGACGGTATAAGCGGCGATGAGATATTTAATTGCATCTGGATGGCAATTACCGCACCAATGAATATTGATATTATAATAACCAACGGTATCGAATCAACGCCCAACTTTGTTATCTCGGCGATTGTACGCTTACCGAACACACGCCACTTATCAGGCAAAGCAAATACACGTTGCATAAAGCGGCAATACTGCCCGAATGTAGCTAACGAACTTGTTAATATCATAATCTTTAATAATTGTCTTTTCCTGCAAATTTACGCAGAATTATCGGGATAACCCCGACTACAATCAAAAAAAAGTAAATATGGCAATAATATTATCCTTTATTATCACAGTTTTTTATTAGGCATTCGCTCTAAACTGTCTGACCTCAAAACACTTCAAGGCGCAACAACCTCTCAATGAGGACGCTGCGCCTTGTTGTATGATATACAGTTCGACTAATCTTAGGGAATAAGATTGTGCGCGCGGAATACCTTTTGAATCTTCTCCAATGCCACAGTTACCTGCTCTTTGGTGTGCGTTGCCATGAGACTGAAACGTATCAAAGTATCTTGCGGTGCTACTGCAGGTGACACTACCGGGTTCACGAATACTCCTTCATTGAAGAGGTCAGTAGTGATTTGGAATGTCTTGAAGTTGTCACGTATATAGAGAGGAATAATCGGAGTCGATGTCTTACCAATTTCACAACCCATATTACGGAAACCGTCAAGCGCATAGTGAGTAATCTCCCAAAGATGCTCTTGTCTCCAAGGCTCCTCAATCATAATATCTATCGCCTTCAATGCCGCTGCTGTTGATGCCGGAGTGATGCTGGCTGTGAAGATATATGAACGTGAGTGGTGACGCAAGAAGTTTGTGATTTCCTTATCTGTCGCTATAAAGCCACCGAGTGAAGCAAACGATTTTGAGAATGTGCCCATCACGAGGTCCACATCCTTAGTCGCGCCAAAGTGGTTACATACGCCGCGGCCACCTTCACCGAATACACCGATTGAATGTGCCTCGTCAACCATAACTGATGCGTTATATTTCTTTGCTAACTCAACGATAGCGGGAACATTTGCAACATCGCCCTCCATTGAGAACACACCATCCGTTACGATTAGCTTAACCTTATCGGGGTCACACTTCTTCAATTGATTCTCAAGTGACTCCATATCGTTGTGCTTATACTTCAACTGTTGAGAGAACGACAAACGACGACCTTCGATAATTGATGCGTGGTCTTGTTCATCCCAAAGGATATAGTCCTCACGACCTGTGAGACAAGAAACAACACCAAGGTTTACACCGAAACCGGTAGAGTAAATCATTACATCCTCCTTACCGATATATTCAGCGATACGGGCTTCGAGTTGTTTGTGCAAGTCAAGCGTACCATTAAGGAACGGTGAACCGGCACAACCTGTACCATACTTACGTATAGCTTCAATGGCTGCTTCTTTTATGCGGGGATCGTTAACGAGTCCTGTATAGCAGTTTGAGCCGAACATCAACACTTTATTACCATTTATGATAACTTCTGGATCTTGCTCTGAAGAGATGGCTCTGAAGTAGGGATATATGCCTGCCGCTTTTGCTTCTTGAGGCGCTGTATATTTGGATAACTTAGATTGTAATAGCTTCATTTTTTAATGAGACTAACTATATGATTGGTTTGAAACTATCTGAAATAACGTCAATAAACATTATTGCGCTTTTTCAGGCTGCAAATTTAGCTATTTTTTCGCAATTACGGGAACTAATCAACAAAAACTTTATCTTAAAATAACTTATCGAGGCTTCTCTTTAAAAAAATCGTCTTTTATTTGCCATTCAACCGAAATTTGTCACTATCTTTGTAGTTATCTTTTTACAGACTAAATCTGACCCGATATTGAAAATGTACAGAAAAGGCAAATTATACTTTAGATACGGCACAATGGGCTCGGCTAAAACAGCCCTCCTATTGACCACCGCTTATAACTTTGAAGAACGACACATGGACTACATGTGTATGAAACCAATAATTGATACTCGTGATGTAACAAACAAAATTAAATCACGTATCGGCATTGAACGCGAATGTCAATGGATTTACCCCGACTCTAACTTGTACGAATTTGCTCGTAATATGTACGAAACATCAGGTAGACTTGTCGATTGGTATCTTATTGACGAAGCTCAATTCTTGTCTGCTTCTCAAGTTGACCAACTCTCTCGCGTCGTCGATGACTTCGGCAGCAATGTGATATGCTACGGCTTGCGCACTGACTTCCAAAGCCACTTATTTGAAGGGTCTCGACGTCTGTTTGAAATCGCTGACACAATCGACGAAATCAAGTCAACTTGCAACTGCGGACACAAAACTATCATCAATGCCCGCATTGACGCTAACGGCGACTTCGTCGAGGAGGGCGCGCAAGTCGAGATTGGCGGTGACGACCGTTATGTCGCAGTATGCCGCAAATGTTGGCGCAACAAACGCATCGAGCAAAGTTCTCGCGCTACGCTCCCGCTATTTTCTATCACAGCAAATCAAAATAACCAAGATATAGACTTATGATACTTTGCAACATCAGTAACGCTGAACGCTTACGCTCGCTATCTCCCAAAATTGCCATCGCCCTTGATTGGGTTAACGAACACTTAAATGACTCTTTTGAAAAAGGTCGTATCGACATCGACAAATCTAATGACATATATGTCAACTGTCAAGAAGTAGCAATGGTCCCTCGCGAAAAGTCTCTCCTTGAAGCTCATCGCCGCTATATCGACATCCACATTCCACTACGCGGTGAAGAGGCTATGGGATGGGCTCCGATTTCTTGCCTCACAAATCCTTGCGAGCCATATAACGAAGATAATGACATCGAATTTTATGGTGACGCTTCTCGTAATATTTTTGTCATACAGCCAGGCCAATTGGCCATATTATTCCCGGAAGATGCTCACGCCCCTAATATCGGCATTGGCGGAAACCACCGCAAGCTGTGCATCAAAATCCCGGTTGACTAAACACGATTATGAAAAAACTCTCCAAAAATATCCTTGTAGCATTTATAGCTCTGCTCTCTTGTTTATCAACCTCTGCTAACAAAACATTCTCCAACGAAACAGTTAAGTACAAAGTATTGTATAAGTGGGGTCTTATAAACAAACACGCCGGCAATGTGTCAATATCCTTACACAACAACGGTTCAAAGTACAACACAAAGCTCGTAGCTGCATCTGCTTCATGGGCTGATAAATTCTACAAGGTACGAGACACCTTAACAAGTGTCATCCAAAAAGACGGCATGAAGCCTATCGTGTACACCAAAATCGCACACGAAGGTGATGACGACAAACGTGACACCGTAAAATTCTCTTACAACGGTTCTACCGTTACAGGCGAATGTCATCGCTATAAAAAGAAAAAAGGTGTCGTCAAAGCCAATGAAAAGAAAGAGGTTACTGCAACAGGCACTACTCTTGATATGCTTTCCACATATTATTATATGCGCCAGCTCCCCTTTGAAACGTGGTCTAAAGGTTACACTATGACTACTAATATCTTCTCAGGCAAACGCAAGGAATTGCTCACCATCAAATATGTCGGCACTGAGACTATTAAGGTTGACAATAAAAGCTACCCATGCTATCACATCACCTTTTTGTTCACATCCGACGGTCGCACCAAGACCTCTGACGATATGGACGCTTGGATTAGCTCCGACAGCAATCGCATTCCTATCAAATTAGAGGGAAAACTCCCTATAGGCAAAGTGCAATGCTTCTATACGGGCGGAACTCTTTAATTTTCTGTACAACTTATCACAATGGACGAATCTTTACAACTTTCACAAGGCACTCGCCTACAACAACGTCTTAATCCGCAACAAGTCATGTTCGGCAGACTGCTCGAAATGACTGCGCCGGAAGTTGAAGACGAAGTGCGACGTGTCCTCGACGAAAACCCGGCGTTAGAGGAACGTGAGCACTTGGAAAGCGCTGAAGATATCCATAACGACGAAGACGACTTCAACGAGTCTGCCGAAGACCTTCAACGCGCAGACTACAGCGACGAGGACGACATCCCTTCTTATCGCCTGAACGCACATAACAATTCTGACGATGATGACCACTTCGAGCCTATCGCTGTCGAAGACGGTTACTCTATGCTTGATGAATTAACTGCGCAACTCGCTGACTTCGATTTAACACAACAGCAAAGCGATATTGCCACCTATATAATAGGCAACCTTGATGACAACGGATATTTGACCCGTTCTCTCATGGCTATCTCTGATGACATCACAATAGCAAGCGGCATTGACACTTCTCTCAATGACGTAAAAGAGGTGTTCAAGATTATACGACAACTCGACCCTGCCGGCATCGGCGCTGTTGACCTGCGCGACTGCCTTCTGTTGCAAATTGACCGTATGCAACGCTCCCTTTCAGTCAGAATTGCACACGAAATAATCGCAAACTGGTTTGACGTATTTTCAAAAAAACATTTTGACAAATTAAGAACGCACCTTGGTATCGACGACGACGCCCTACACGATGCCCTTAATCTCATCAAAGGTCTCAATCCAAAGCCCGGTGCTCTGCTCGAACACACCGTAGGCGAAGACAAGTTGCGACACATTGTCCCGGACTTCAGCGTCGAAATAAATCCTGACGGCACTGCATCTGTCAGCCTATTAAGCAAGACTCCCGAGCTCGCAATAGAGCAGACCTTCGACGTTGACACAACAGCCATGGCAAATCACAACAAACGTGAACGCGACGCAATGGCTTTCATCAAACGCAAACATGACGAAGCCGCTTCATTCATTCGTCTCCTGAACATGCGTGCCGAAACTCTAATTTCTGTAATGCGCTCTATTGTTACTCGCCAGATTGATTTCTTCACAAATTTCAATCAAGCCGCAATACGCCCTATGATACTCAAAGACGTATCATCTGACACAGGATTAGACCTCTCGGTAATTTCTCGCGCAACTACCGGAAAATACGTAATGACCTCTCACGGTGTCTTTCCGCTAAAGATGTTCTTCAATGAACGTCCTAAAGACGACACCGACACATCATCTCACGAAATAATTGAGGCTATACGCCAACTTATTAAAAACGAAGACAAACGCCACCCACTCAGTGACGAAGCCATTAAAGAGGCTCTCACCGCAAAAGGTTACGACATCGCGCGGCGAACGGTCGCTAAATATCGCGAAAAAATCGGCTTCCCCGTGGCAAGGCTTCGCAAACACTTTTAGACCATCTATGTTGTTATCTTTTTAAAGGTTAATAATATGCAAACTGACGAACAAGAACAAGTGACACCGGCTTTGAAGCGTACAGCTCAAATTATCAGCGATGTCTTTTCCCCTATCCTGCTGCCAACTTACAGCATGATTCTTATTATTGCAATAACGCCGCTGAGTATGCTGCCGCTACGTACGCAAGTGTTGTCAGTCTTGGCTATCGCCTTTATAACCGGCTTTATCCCGACCGCCACAATACTCACCCTTATCAAATTGGGAAAGGTGGACGACAACAGCTTGTCAAATCGCAGTCACAGAACGCTACCACTTATCGTCGCAACTCTTTGCTATCTCGCTTCTGCATCATATATGTGCTATGTGCACGCTCCTGAATGGTTAACATTATTCTTCGTTGGTGCCGCAGTTGCATCAGCTATCGCTCTATTAATCACTCGTTGGTGGAAAATCAGCGCACACTCTATGAGCATAGGCGGAATCGCCGGTATGTTCGGTTGGATTACTTTTAACTCCGTAACCAACAGCATCACGGCAATGATTTGGTTCACCGTCGCTATCCTGCTTTGCGGACTTATTGCAACGTCACGCCTCATTTTAGGTCGTCACACTATAGCACAAGTCTTTACCGGTCTCATCTTGGGCGCAGGAACAGTGCTCGCAACAACCTGCCTCATAATCTTATTATTATCTCGTTTATAACCATAACAAATATATTCTATGACACCAGTAGTCAGCATTATAATGGGCAGCACATCTGACCTCCCAATCATGCGCAAAGCCGCAGACTTCTTGGAACAGATGCAAGTACCTTTTGAATTAAACGCACTTAGCGCACACCGCACTCCAGACGAGGTGCACCAATTCGGCCGTTCTGCCGCAGATAAAGGCATAAAAGTCATCATCGCCGCTGCCGGCATGGCAGCAGCCCTCCCCGGCGTTATCGCCGCTTTGACTCCCCTACCCGTAATCGGTGTCCCCGTAAGCTCATCTCTCGCCGGTACTGATGCCCTACTCTCTATCGTTCAAATGCCTCCGGGCATTCCTGTCGCTACTGTGGGCATTGACGGCGCTCTTAACGCAGCTATTCTTGCTGTCAGAATGTTAGCGCTCAGTGACAGTGAGCTCGCAGCTCGTTACGACAACTATCGCAACTCTTTATCTCAAAAAATCGCCAAAGCCAACCACGACTTGGCTGAAATCAAAGATTACAGTTTTAAAACTAATTGATTGTGAGTCGCTACAACTATAAACGCAGACAGACAACTGTCGTAACCGTTGGAAATGTCAAAATCGGCGGTGACAACCCTATCCGTCTGCAATCTATGACCAACACCTCAACGCTCGACACCGAGGCCTCTGTTGAACAAATCAAACGCATTGCTGCCGCTGGTGCCGACATCGTGAGACTTACTGCGCAAGGTGTAAACCATGCCCGTAATCTCGGCGTTATCCGTCAACATCTCCGCGATGAAGGCATAAACACTCCGTTAGTTGCTGACATCCACTTCAATCCTGCCGCCGCTTTTGCCGCTGCCGAAGAAGTTGAGAAGGTACGCATAAACCCCGGCAACTTTGTTGACCCGGGCAGAACTTTTAAACAGCTTTCTTTCACTGACGAAGAATATGCAGCTGAGATTGAACGCATTCGCAGCAAATTTATCCCCTTCCTTCAGCTATGCCGCGAACGCGGCGTTGCCATACGTCTCGGCGTTAACCACGGCTCTCTTAGCGACCGCATCATGAGCCGTTACGGCGACACTCCTGAAGGTATGGTCGAATCGGCTATGGAATACCTGCGCATTTGCGTCAGCGAAAACTTCACCAACGTAGTCATTTCCATAAAGGCTTCTAACGTAACTATCATGACTGCTACAGTCAGAAAGCTCGTCAAAGCAATGGACGACGAAGGTATGCACTTCCCGCTTCACCTCGGTGTAACTGAAGCCGGTGATGCCGAAGATGGACGAGTTAAATCTGCCGTCGGCATCGGTTCGTTACTCGCTGATGGCATTGGCGACACAATTCGCGTTTCGCTCAGCGAAGACCCTGCGGCAGAAATTCCCGTAGCAAAAATGCTAACCGAGCACATCAAAAAAATCGCCAACGCTCCGGCTATTGACTTCGATTGCTCAGATCCAAAAATCAAACACAGCGACAAGGCTCCTTTAGCTGTCGGCGTTGACTTTGCAGCAAACGAAGTCCCTGACAACTACATTATAGTCACACCTCACCACGACAACGCTATTGGAGACTTACGCCGACAACTCGACACACTCGCCAACAATGGCAACACAGCTCCGGTAATTATCCGCATGAGCTATCCATCCGAAATGTCAGCCGATGAGATTACCGTTGCCGCGTCCGTTGACCTCGGAGCTATTCTGCTCGAAGGATATGCTGACGGCATTTGGCTTGATGCCCCGTCTTTATCCGCAGAAGCAATAAAATCATTATCACTCAGCATCTTACAAGCTACACGCCGTCGCATCTCAAAAACAGAATACATCGCCTGCCCAAGCTGCGGCAGAACGCTATTCAATCTCACTGAGGTTCTGCATGAAATCAAACAAGCAACTTCACACCTTCGCGGTCTGAAAATCGGCGTAATGGGTTGCATCGTTAACGGTCCCGGCGAAATGGCTGATGCCGACTATGGATATGTCGGCGCTGCTGCCGGTAACGTCAGCCTTTACAAAGGCAAGCAATGCGTGCTTAAAAACATCCCCGCTGAAGAAGCTCTGCCACAACTAATTAACTTGATTAAAGAAAACGGCGACTGGATTGATGAGAACTCCAACACTCCCTGTTAGCTATATCACACTCGATAACGGTCTGCGCGTTGTGCATCTACACACGCGCAGCGCCGCATCAGCTATGTTCGGCATCTGCGTTCATACCGGTAGCCGCAACGAAGCCGAAACCGAATTCGGTCTCGCTCACTTCGTTGAACACACCATCTTCAAAGGCACCGTCAAGCGCTCCCCATGGCACATAATAAACCGCATGGAAGCCATCGGCGGCGAGCTAAACGCTTACACCACAAAAGAAGAAACCGTCATATACAGCATATTCCCCGGCGGCAATCTCGACCGCGCCGCTGAACTCATTGCTGACCTCGCCGAGAACTCTCAATTTCCAAAACGTGAACTCGACAAAGAGCGCGAAGTCGTTGCCGATGAAATCAATTCCTATCTCGATTCGCCATCAGAAGCTGTCTATGATGACTTTGAAGACCTAATTTTTGCCGGTTCATCTCTTGGTCATAACATCTTGGGTAATGTCGAAGCATTATCAACATTTGACTCTGACGTCTGCCGCAGATATCTCAAGTCTCGCTATGTGCCGACAAACATGGTCGCATTCTATAGCGGCCCGCTCTCAGCCTCACGCGCCTTTAATGTAATTTCAAAGCATTTCTCATCTCTCTCAGGCAGCAAGTTCGCTCATTCCAAAGAGATTATCCCCGATGTCAAACCTTTTAACGTCTCACGCCAAATTGACACTCACCAAGCTCACACTATAATAGGCGCAAAATTACCCGGACTATTCAGCAACGACCGACACGCCATTGCTCTGTTAACAAACATCTTAGGCGGCCCCGGCATGAATTCTCTGCTCAATGTCGCTCTGCGTGAACGTCGCGGATTAGTCTACTCTGTCGAGGCTACAACCACGCTTTTGACTGACTGTGGCTTGCTGACAATATACTTTGGCTGCGACCCCGAAGACACACAAAAGTGTAGCAACATTGTCTATAATACACTAAACGACATCGCCAACGGCAGCCTAAACGACCGCGCTGTCGAAAGAGCTAAAAAACAATATTTAGGTCAATTGGCTATCGCTTTTGAAAATCGAGAAAACACAACATTGAATGTTGCCCGAGCTACTCTCCTTAGAGGCGCAGCAATTCCACCTTCTGACACAATTAACGCGATTAAAGCTATCAGTAGCAATGACCTGCGTCAAGTCGCTACTTCGCTGATTCACTCTTCATCATTAACCCTGTCCCCTAATTGCAACGAATAGCCATTTTGGATAAATTCTTCGCAATTAGTTCCTATCTATACTTTCACTAATTAAACTTTCACTTACTTTGGCTATCTAAGAAGCAAAAGGACAATTTAAATTTTATCAGTCATGAGACGTATTTTTAAAACTGTAGCAATTATGATGTTCTGCGGAGCATTGATGTTCCCTACAACATTAGAGGCTCGCGGTCGCAATAACGGCGGCGGCAACGGTGGCAACACTCCAACTGTTAGAACTCAGAACAACCAATCTCGCCAGTCAAGTAATAACAATAATAACCGCAACAACAACAGCGGCATCTCATCAAACCGCCACAATAACAACGTCGGCACATCTAACAACAACGGTCGTCCCGGCAATATGGGCGGCATGTCAAACAACAATCGCCCCAACAACATGAGCGGATTACAAAGCGCAAATAAATTTGCCGGTAAGATTCCAAACGACAGACACATCTCAAGTCACCCGACCAATCTCGGGAACATGAGAGGCGGTCACGAAATACGTCACAATATCAGACCTTACAGCCGTCCGGCTCTTCCCCCGGCAGGATACCGTCCCTACTCTGCTTGGCCAACATTCCGTAGCATCCTCGGCGTTGCACTCGGCACTACAATTGACATGACACTGAATGCCCTTCTCAACAGCGGATATGCAGTTAGTAGCTATGGCAACAACGTAGTCTACCTGACCGATGTCCCTATGCTTAACATGACATGGAACGATGCTACTCTCTACTACGGCACTGGCGGCGGCCTTATCGGTTCTGAATTCGTATACTGCACACCGGCTTACAACGTAACTCGTTATAACTCTGCATATTCTGCCCTTATCAGAACTTACGGTCAGCCTTATTCAGTTCAACAACTCGATGGCAACGGCATGAGAGCTGTTTGGTGGGGCCCATCTAACCAATACATACAACTTTCATTCCAAGGAAGTGTCCTAAACGGCGCACTTAACTACTGCACATCTTTGAGCTTCGGCAATTAAAACACTATACCTTCTTACTACAACAAAGGCGAGACATCCATATCTCGCCTTTGTTATTTTATAACGCATTTATCATCACATCCAAGCGTCCGAGACGACTCAAATAATTAGCTTTAAGCCGCTCTACTGCTTTGTCGTATGACATCTTCTCATCACCACTAATCATCACTGTTATAGGCCATAATGTAACATTATACTCCGCCGAAGGCTGAATTTGAGCAACAATACTGTCAATATAATCCGGTATTGTCTCAAAATCACCTTTAAGCTCGTTCCAACGCGCTTTGACCTTTGCCACAAACACCGGGTCGCTAAAAAGTGCATCATACCATATAGCCTTATCCAAGAGAAAAACTGAGCCAAATGGCCTAAACGTACCCCAATCAAAATCCCACACCGGGCCGGCTACGAGCTTGCCAAGTCGGTCTTTGTGCATATAGCTACTTTTAGGCCCATTGGGTTCATTATTCCCAACAAGTTCATTTACAATCCACCAGTCTACATACGAGTCAACATCAATCAGTTGCTCATACCCTCGCGTATTTTGCGCAAAATCAGCCGAATACAAAATCGACTCAATATTATCTATATAGCCCTTAATATAGTCAATCTGTTCATTAGGCACATCCTCATCAGGTGACTTCAAATTGACAGGTAAGTCTTTATGCAACGTTCTGAACTTATAAACTTCATCATAATAGGAGTCAAACTCCAACAGATAGCCGCCGGTCAAATCATCACCTTCAGTCACTACTCTCTCCGTATTGTCTATCTCGGTAATATCAACACGGTCAGAAGATACCTTTATTTTTTCACAAAGATAATAATTGCCCAAGAACTCACCATTCAGCACAACATCTACAAATTGCCCGCGAGGTGTCCATTTGAGATGTTTTGCTCGCCTTGCAACCTCAAAACTCACCGCATTGCGTATCAATGTGCGGTCCGCCCAATTCGCCAACAATACCCAGCTCTTATCTTTGGGCATACCTAATATCGACTGCTTCTTATCAAACTTTATCGCATACGGCTTCTTAGGATAACCCCACGTCGTATTGCCGCGACCTTTGATATTCATAGCTCCTGATACTGTAAGGTCATACTTCCCTTTTTCAGTATTCCCTATAACAAATGTCGATTTCTTTACATAATCCACCTTACTCGTGACCGCAGCATGATTTGGCGTGGTCAGATAGACTATTGGCAAGTCTGAATAAGCAACAGTGACAACATACTTCTTATCGTCAATCTCGATAATTACCGGTTCATAAAAGTCAATATTAGTCTGCGAATACCTTTCCTCAACGCCATTCACCTTAACAACCGTGGCTTCATCAAATTTAGAAAAGGTCACATCTAAACCCTCAAGGTCCTCTCCATAAGACATTCTTATAGTGATTGTGCCTGCTTTATCATTAACATTGATAGAATCAGCTCCTAATACACTCATACTCGCCAACCCGCCGACAATTGCATCCTCGGCTGTAGTATATTTCACCGCACGTCTTATCAGCTTGTTAGATAGTTGTTTACTACAATAAACACGTTTATCATGATTATCATAAAGCGACACCTCAAATTGACGATATAAGCCGACCGGCAACGGCAAGTCCACACTCAAACGTCCGCCGACAACTGCTCCGGGCGAAAGATTGACTTTTACCCTACAATCATCATCACCCTCTGAAGTCTCTATATAGCCAATGCCATCTTCATTACGTTGCAAAGTGAAATCACCGCTAATACGCCTATTTACTGCATCAAGACTGAGATACGACACCGAATCCGGAACATTTGAAATACGTAATCGCATAACGCCACCGGCATAGCACAAATTTAAATTATCATCAGCGTCATCAAAATCAGCCGTAAGCAATGGACATATTTCATCTGACATATACTCGTCAGGCAAACTCACCGTCAGCTCACCCGACTCATCACACACCGGCGAAACAGTCGCAGGATACACAGCATACTTCGACCATTCCGACTTGCGGCTTACTGTCTCAAACAACGCAACGTCATTTGCGAGGCCCGTCTGATACCAAGTCCTGAAAGTCCGTGATGCCTCATCATACACCGCAATCGAATCCCCCGCTTGGCTTCGCCATGCAAAATCAGTGCGCGTACCATCCTCGATAAAAGCAAGTAAAGTATAAGTCTCCGGCGGTATCTTTGTCAAAACGATATTATCCTTGCAGCCCGCCAACATAAACACAGCAGACCACACGACACATAAACATTTTAATATATCCTCTACTCGCTTCAAAATCATTTAACCTTAATCTAAAATTGAGAGAAAGCGGAGCGCCAGCGACGCCACCGCCCTCGCGGAGCTGTTCGGTTCAAAGGCTAACAGCCTTTGCTCCAGAAAGCGGAGCCCCGGCGACGCCAACGACCCTCGCGGAGCCGTCCAGTTCAAAGGCTAACAGCCTTTGTTCCAGAAAGCGGAGCCCCGGCGACGCCACCCGCCCTCGCGGAGCCGTTCAGTTCAAAGGCTAACAGCCTTTGTTCCAGCCATGAAGCCTCGCTGCCATTTATACGTTCTTAATCAAGAACTTGCCGACGGTTGCTAAATCAGTCTCGCTTCGTCGAGCATAGTCATTAGCTTGGTCACTGTCAATTCGACCGATAACAAAATAGCGCGACTGAGGATTGGCAAAATACAGCCCGCAGACAGACGACGTCGGCAACATAGCCCCATTCTCCGTCAGCTTAACATCTATATCTCTAATCCTCAACAACTTATCTATCTTAAAAATCATCCGTTGGTCAGGCAGTGAAGGATAGCCTATAGCCGGACGGATGCCGTCATATTTCGCCCCTGCAAGCTCCTTTAATGACAAATCCTCGTCAGGCGCATAGCCCCAATACTGCTTACGCACTCTCAGATGGAGCAACTCAGACGCTGCCTCAGCCAAACGGTCAGCAAGCGTTTGCAATAGAACAGCACTATAATTATCTCCACTATCCTCATACTGCTGCTTGAGCTTCGCAATTTCACCTGAGATAGAAACCGCAAACAATCCGATATAATCCGTGCGATTTTTTGAGCAAGGCATAATGAAATCCGCAAGCGACGAATAAGCACCGTCACGTCGCTCCTGCTGACGCAACATCGGCAGACGTGTCTCGCCAATTAAAATGTCATCACCTTCGCTCACAGCCTCAGTCAGTCTAATGATGCCGCGACAACAATTCGGATAATCCTTAGCTATCACATCAAGTATATGCTTAGCATCCTCAAACAACTTCACCGCTTGTTGCGCCTTCTCACGCTCATCTTCCGGGAAACTATTAATCCACGTCTCACGGCATCCCGCACAGTCATGAACAAAAGCAACTGCTGCATATTTAACTCCAAGTTTCCATGTGCTGAACAAGAAAGCCCAATTGATATGGTCAATAACATCCGTTAGTTTAAGCTCAATTACCGAGCGGCCTAATTGCTTGGGCACAATCGGACTATAACTATCCCAATCAATAGAATATCTATTGGCGCGACACTCTGCTAACGATGCAAACTTAACGTCCTCATTAAGATAAGATTGGCGCAATTGCTGATAATCATCGCTAAGCTGTGCCGCATATTTGTCTCGTGTCGCAGGGTTTAACAGCTGTGCCGCTGCAATAGGATTTTGAGCCGCATCGCTGACATGTACGACAACACCTTTATATAATGGCGCAATCTTAATAGCAGTGTGTAGACGAGATGTCGTCGCACCACCGATAAGCACCGGCGTTGTGACACCTGCACGATTTAACGCCTCTACAACGTGACACATCTCGTCAAGTGACGGCGTAATCAAGCCTGACAAACCGATAAGGTCCACATTATGCTCAATAGCAGACTTGACAATTGTGTCTGCATCAACCATCACGCCGAGGTCTATGACTTCATAGTTATTACAAGCCATAATAATGCCGACAATATTCTTGCCGATATCATGAACATCACCCTTTACGGTGGCAATCAATATCTTTCCTGCTTTGGTTGAACCGGCTGCCGTTTGTGCCCTGACAAGTGCCGGCTGCAACTCTGCAACAGCCTTCTTCATGGTGCGTGCCGTCTTGACAACTTGTGGCAAGAACATCTTACCCTCGCCAAAGAGTTGACCCACACGCTTCATACCTGCCATTAAAGGCCCGTCAATAATCTTTACCGGCGCATCATATACCGTCAATGCCTCCGCAATATCTTCAGCGAGAAAGTCATTGACGCCCTTTTCTATCGCATACTGCAAGCGCTCATCAATTGGCTGATTGCGCCACTTGGGAGCGGCTGTATCTGCTGTGGTTGTAGTCTCGGGGGCATTGAGCTTTTGCGCATATTCAATAAGTCGATTACAAGCATCATCTGAACGATTCAGTATAGCATTTTCAAGCACTGTGCGGAACTCTTCGCTGATGTCATCATATCGCACTGACGTACTCGGATTGACTATCGCCATATCCATGCCGTTAGCTATAGCATGATAGAGAAAGACAGCGTGCATCGCCTCACGCACATAGTTATTGCCTCGGAATGAGAATGATAAGTTGCTGACACCACCGCTGACTTTGGCGTGCGGCAAATTCTCTTTAATCCACTTTGTCGCACGGATAAAGTTATTGGCATAAGCATTATGCTCGTCAACACCGGTAGCTATTGCGAGTACATTCGGGTCAAATATTATATCGTTAGGATTGAACCCCACTTTATCACATAACAAGTGATAGGCTCTTTCGCAGACCTCTATCTTTCGCTCAAACGTATCTGCCTGACCTCGCTCGTCAAAAGCCATCACTATGACTGCTGCGCCAAGTCGCTTAATGGCTCGGGCATGACTAAGAAAGACATCCTCACCTTCTTTAAGCGAAATTGAATTGACAATGCTCTTGCCTTGACAGCATTTGAGTCCCGCTACAATAACATCCCACTTCGATGAGTCTATCATTATCGGAACACGTGCAATATCAGGCTCTGATGACAGCAGATTGATAAAATGGCTAACCTCTTTGGCTGCATCTATCATGCCGTCATCCATGTTTATATCTATCATCTGCGCACCGTCATCAACTTGTTTGCGAGCAATGCCGAGTGCCTCGTCATAACTGCCCTCCTTTATTAGTCGTAAAAACTTGCGCGAACCTGCAACATTGCAGCGCTCACCGACATTGACAAAATTGATTGCCGGACTAATCTCCAAAACATCAAGTCCTGATAGGCGCAATGCCGGCTCGATTGTTACAGGTACGTGTGGCTTACCTAATGGTATAATCTCTTTTAATGCCGCAATATGCGCCGGCGTGGTGCCGCAACAGCCTCCTATTGCATTCACCAATCCGTCTTTTACAAAGTCTGCCATAGATGCCGCCAACAATTCCGGCGTTTCTGAATAGTTTCCGAAAGTGTCGGGTAATCCGGCATTGGGATACGCTGTGATATAGTAAGGGGCAAGAGATGAAAGTTCATGAACATAGTGATACATATCCTTTGCCCCAAATGAGCAGTTAAGACCAATGCTGACAACTCGCTCAACATGGCTCACGGACGCAAGAAATGCCTTGAATGTTTGTCCTGAGAAGGTGCGTCCTCCCTTTCCCGATAGGGTTAAGGACAACATTATCGGAACATCAAGTTCACGCTCGTCAAGCACAGTTTCTGCTGCCGCAAGTCCGGCTTTTAGATTAAGACTATCAAAGATTGTCTCAAACAATATAATGTCTACACCACCATCAAGCAGTCCGTTGATTTGCTCCCGATATGCGTCAAACATCATGTCATAATTAACATCGCGATAAGCCGGGTCATTCACATCAGGACTCATAGATGCCGTTTTATTGGTCGGTCCTATTGAACCTGCGACATAGACCTTGCGCTCCGGATGCTCTGACATAAATCTCTCGGCGGCACGGCGTGCTGTCTTCGCTCCCGCAATATTCATTTCCTTGACAATGCTCTCCATCTTGTAGTCAGCCATAGATATAGCATTGGCGTTGAATGTATCAGTGGAGATTATATCTGACCCGGCTGCAATATACTGTCGGTGTATCTCCTCTATGACATCCGGGCGAGTGATGGTCAGCAAATCGTTATTACCTTTTAGTGGTATAGTGTAGTCTTTAAACCTCTCTCCGCGAAAGTCTGATTCACTGAGATGAAAGGATTGTATCATTGTACCCATAGCTCCGTCAAGCAACATAATCTGCTCTTTGAATAGGGCTGTAAGCTCATTTGTATTCATTGCTTAGAATATCATATTCGTTAAACAAGTGACAAATTTACAAAATTTCCGCTTTATATTATAGAATTAGTAAACTTTAATTTATTAAAATCAGGCTTAGACGAATAATAATTTGTAATTTTGCCAAACGAAATTTCTTAAAATTTAAAACTATACCACATACTATTTTGGAAAAGTCAACAAAAGCTATACACACTCCATACAAGTGCAAAGATCCCTATGGCGCTTTAAGTATGCCTGTTTATCACTCTTTGGCATACGAATTTGATGATGCAAAAGTAATGGCGGACGCTTTCTGTGGTCGCCTTGATATGCCTGATTATTCTCGCGTAACTAACCCAACCGTAATTTACTATGAGAATAAAGTGAAAGCATTAACCGGCGCACGTGATGTCGTTGCGTTCAGCTCCGGTATGGCTGCAATCAGCAATGTCTTGTTCGGATTGGCTAAAGCCGGTGGTAACATTGTGACTTCTCGTCACATGTTCGGTAACACCTATCTATTGTTGGACAAAACAATGAAACGCTTCGGCGTCGAAGCTCGCTTTTGTGACTTGACAAATCCTGATGAGGTCAAGCAATATCTCGACGAGAATACATGCTGCCTTTACCTCGAAATTGTGACCAACCCCCAGATGGAGGTCGCTGACCTCAAAGTGTTGTCTGAATTGGCTCATGCTGCCGGCGCTCCACTCGTTGCCGACACCACCATGATACCTTTCACTCAGTTTGACGCTAAGGCTCTCGGCGTTGATGTCGAAATCGTTTCAAGCACAAAATATATCTCAGGTGGCGCTACTTCTTTAGGCGGTCTGTCTATTGACTACGGCACTATTGATGGCTTTGTTGACGTAATGCGTCGCGAAATGTTGCTTAATCTCGGTGCTTACATGACTCCTCACGCTGCTTATATGCAGACGCTCGGACTCGAAACGCTTGACGTGCGTTATCAACGTCAAGCCGCCAATGCTCTCAATCTTGCAAAACTCTTGCGCACATTGCCTGAAATTGTCTCCGTTAATTATGTAGGTCTCGATGACAATCCCTTCCATGAGCTTTCTGTCAAACAATTTGGCGAAACAGCCGGGGCTATGGTAACTTTCGACCTCAAATCAACCGAAGATTGTTTCAGATTTATCAATCGCCTTAAATTGATTAAACGCGCAACAAATCTATTCGATAATAAGACACTTGCAATCCATCCCGCAAGCACAATTTACGGTATCTTTGACCTCGCCGAAAGACAAAAAATGGACATTTCTGAGACACTGATTCGACTTTCTGTCGGCCTTGAAGATGTTAATGACCTATTTGAGGATATCAAGCAAGCAGTCAGCCTTTAATAGTTAAAACCTTCCGAAGCAAAATGTGTTATTACAACTTTGATAAAATTATTAATCGCCGTAATAGCGATGCACTGAAATATAATGTGTTGGCTGAACGCTACGGGCGTGACGACTTGTTGCCTTTATGGGTGGCTGATATGGACTTTGAGACTCCCGATTTCATCATGGATGCTCTAAAAGAACGCCTGCAACACCCTATACTCGGCTATGGTGTTATCCCGGATGATTTCTTCCCTTGCATAGTCGATTGGCTTAAATCTCACCATAATTGGGAGGTCAAGCCTGAATGGTTGAGCTATATCCCCGGCATTGTAAAGGGCATTGGCTTTGCAATTAATGTCTTTGTTAAGGAGGATGAGAAAGTTATAATTCAGCCACCGGTCTATCATCCCTTCCGCATTGTCCCTGAATCGCTTAACCGTGAAGTGGTTTATAATCCGCTAAAACGCAATAATGACGGCACATACTCAATGGACTTCAACAATTTGGCTAATGTCGTTGATGATAAATGCCGTATGCTAATTCTGAGCAACCCTCACAACCCTGCCGGAATACTTTGGAAGAGAGAAACTCTACGCCGTTTAGCTGACTTTTGCTCTAAACACAACATCATCGTTATCTCTGACGAGATACACTGTGACATGGCTCTTTGGGGCAAACAGCACATTCCTTTCGCTACAGTCTCTGAAGCGGCTAAACGATGCAGCATAACATTTGGCGCACCGTCAAAGACATTTAACATCGCCGGTGTCGTTAGCTCATATTCAATCATCCCTAACGATGAACTACGAACAAAATATTACAACTGGCTCGCTGCTAACGAATTAAACGAGCCAACTCTTTTCTCTCCTATTGCAACAATCGCAGCTTTCCGCAAGGGCGAAACATGGCGCAAAAAGATGCTACATTACGTGGAACAGAATATCGAATTTCTTATAGATTATTGTCATAAAAATTTGCCTAAGATTAAGCCTTTGCGTCCTGATGCCTCATTCCTCGTTTGGCTCGACTGCCGCGACCTCAACCTAACTCACGATGAATTGGTTAGCCTATTTGTCAATGATGCAAAGTTGGCTCTCAACGACGGCGCAATGTTTGGCAAAGAAGGAGATGGATTTATGAGACTCAATGTGGCAACTCCTCGCGCTATACTTCAACAGGCTTTATTACAACTTACAAAAGCTATTAACTTACACAAATAACGAATACACATAATGAGCGTAATTGATATAATAAACAACAGCAAGAAACCCTGCTTCTCTATTGAGCTTTTGCCACCGCTTAAAGGTAACAGCATCTACAAAGTTTATAACGTGATTGACAAGTTGAAAGACTTCGACTTGCAATTTATCAATATTACATCACATCACAGCGAGAATATCTTTGTCGAACAGCCCGACGGCTCTCACCGCAAAGTGACTGTGCGCAAACGCCCCGGAACGGTTGCTATCGCTGCCGCTATTCAAAATAAATATGGCATTCCCGCCGTTCCTCACGTTATCTGCAAGGGATTTACTAAGGAAGAGACTGAGTATGCTTTGCTCGACCTCAACTTCCTCGGCGTGCTTAACCTATTCTTGCTCCGCGGTGATTCAAAATCTATCGACACCGCAAATCAAGACCCTTCACTCTATCACGAACACGCCACAGACTTGCAGCTCCAAGTCAACAATTTCAACAAAGGCATTGCGCTTGACGGCTCCAAGATTGAAGGCATAGAGACTCCGTTCAGTTATGGCATGGCTTGCTATCCGGAAAAGCATGAGGAGGCTCCTAATATGGAATCCGATATTCGTTACCTCAAACAGAAGGTCGAAAACGGTGCCGACTACGTAGTGACTCAAATGTTCTTTGATAACAACAAATATTTTGACTTTGTGAAGCGGTGCCGCGCCGAAGGCATAAATGTGCCTATCATCCCCGGCATCAAACCCGTTGTATTGCAAAGCCAACTGACCGTCTTGCCTCGTATTTTCCGCACTGACCTCCCGGAAGCTCTCGAAAAAGAACTACGCAAGTGCAAAAGCGATGCCGAGGTGCGCGAAGTCGGTGTCGAGTGGTCAACCGCGCAATGTCGCGAACTTTTGCAACATGGTGTGCCCGGCCTTCACTTCTACACTCTAATGGCTTCGGACAGCGTATATCGTGTTGCTAAAGAAATATTCTAAGTTTTATCCGTTTATTCGGAAATTAGCTTTAAATTTGCATAAACCAAATTAAATGTTTCGCGAATTATGCTACAATTTATAGCTGAAATAAACGACAAAATCACACTCGCAGCGCAAGCAAAAGCTGTCATTGACGGTGGTTGTCAATGGATTATCGCGCGCGTAGGTGATAACATTACAGACGATATTAAAATGCAGGTGACCGAGCTCACAGACCTCTGTCGTGAGAGTTCGGTCATCCTCACGTTTGAAGATAACGCCGAGTTGGCTCGCGAGTTAGCGGTTCATGGTGTACACCTCACACATACCGAAGTGTCTGCCGCAAGCATCCGCGACAGTCTCGGCGCTGAAGCAATTATCGGCATAAACGTGCGCACGCTTGCCGGACTAAAAACGCTTAAAGCAAGCGATATTGACTATGCCGGACTCTCAACACAGTTGTCAGACGATGAACGCCGACAGTTAATCGCCGATGCTACAGACGCCTGCATCGAAGTGCCTATGGTTAGAGTTGGTGACTTCACTATTGACGATGTCCCGGCGATAATGGCTGAAGGTGTTAGCGGCATCGCCACAGGTCGAGCTATCATCGAGGCTGAGAACCCTACTGAATACTTCAAACAAATGTTAGCGGCTATTATCGGATGAAAGCAAATCATGATAACCTGCTATGGCGCGCTGCAATCCCGGCTGTTATCGGCATCGGTGTGGCGGCATGGCTGTTTCATGATGAATTTCAAAATGACGCTTGGCGCGAAATCGTTTTCAATGCCAACACTGTCATCGCTCTTATCTTAGCTCTGCTTTTTGTCGCAGGTCGCGATTTCGGCTTGACTTGGAGATTTCACACTCTGACTGACGGCGACTTGTCGTGGGCTCGTGCCTTGCGCGTCGATTTGATGTGTGCGTTCACATCTGCTATCACTCCTTCTGCTGTCGGTGGCAGTGCTCTCGCCATCTTCTACCTCAATCGTGAGGGCATAAGTGTCGGTCGCGCGACAACATTGACTCTGACAACGCTCTTTCTTGACGAACTTTTCTTTGTCATATTTTGTCCAATCATATTCCTGCTGCTACCGGTCAGAGACCTCTTCAGCTCCGCCGACCACGGCACACTCTTGGCAAGTATCCAGATCATATTTTGGCTCGTCTATGCCGGAATCTGCGTTTGGACATTCATACTCTACATGGGCATCATTGCACGTCCCCGCATTGTCGGCAGAACATTTATCAGAGTATTCAGCATCAAATGGTTGAGACGTTGGAGACGTAGCATTTACGGCATGACAGAGAACATGGCCACTACTGCTGATTGGGTCAAAGGCAAGCCGCTAAAATGGTGGATGAATATTTTTGGCGCAACAGTCTTGTCTTGGTTCTCACGATATTTTATCGTTAACTCACTGTTCTATGGCTTTGTGCCTGCGGCATCCGGGCTATTGGTTTTTGGCAGACAATTCGTTGTGTGGGTTGTGCTCATGGTTAGCCCGACACCCGGTGGCAGCGGCATCAGTGAGTGGCTCTTCGCTAACTATTACGGTGACCTAATAGGAAATATCAGCATAGCTCTTATCCTCGCTTTGATTTGGCGTGTATTGAGCTATTATAATTATCTTGTTATCGGTGCGTGTCTCGTGCCATCATATTTCCGTCGAAATAATAAGAAACTAAAATCAAAGTAGATATAAAATGAAATTTATCGGCATAATTCCGGCGCGTTATCAGTCAACGCGCTTTCCGGGTAAACCTTTGGCAATGATTGGTGACAAACCAATGATTCAACGTGTCTATGAACGCGCAGCATTAGCGCTCGGCAACGATAACGTCGCTGTCGCTACTGATGATGAACGCATCGCTGACACCGTAAAATCATTTGGTGGCAATGTGGTGATGACCTCAACCGAGCATCGCAGCGGCACTGACCGCTGTCGTGAGGCTTATGAGCTGTTGAAGTCTGACGCCGATGTCGTTATCAACATCCAAGGCGACGAGCCTTTTATTGACCCAAAACAAATCGAGGCGCTCAAAGGCTGCTTCACAGATGACTCCATAAAACTCGCAACTCTTGCACGCAAATTTAATCCGGAGGCGGGATTTGAAGCGTTGTTTGACAACAACACGCCCAAATTAGTCATGGATAAAGATATGTTTGCGCTCTATTTCTCTCGCTCAATTATTCCTTATGTGCGCAACTACAAGTGGCAAGAATGGGTGAACAGTGCTACATTCTACACCCATGTTGGTCTGTATGGCTACCGCGCAGAAACCCTCAAAGAGGTAACGAAATTACCACAATCCTCCTTGGAACTCGCCGAGTCTTTAGAACAATTGCGCTGGCTGCAAAACGGCTATCGCATCAAAGTCGCTATCACTGACTGCCCGACAATAGGCATTGACACACCCGAAGACCTCGAAAATGCTGTTAAACTTTTAGCAACCTTGGAATGATAGACCGCACAAAAGCTCCCGAAGTTCGTCCTTTCGGCAAGTTAGATATTAAGCAAGAGACAGTCGAAGTGCTGCCGTCGGGTGTCACGTTACACACCCTTGATGGCGGTGACCAAGCGGTCACGCGCTTAACTGTGATGTGGCAAGGCGGTACACTTGAGTCTTCGGTTAACATCATCCCGACACTAACGGCAGAGTTATTGCGCGAGGGCTCAGAACATTTCAGCGGCGCTGAGATTGCCGACAAATTGGACCTTTACGGTGCTATTCTCGGCTCAAACCCCTCAAATCACTATGCGGGTTTTACTCTTAATATGCTCAATAACAAGGCAAGACTTGTTATGCCCGTAATTGCTGATATGTTGACCGCTCCGACCTTCCCTGAAGCGGCTGTTAATGCTATCAAAACACGCACAATAAACTCACTGCGCGTTAAGCACTCACAAGTCGATTGGGTAGCGGGAAAGCATTTGACACGGCTGATTGCCGGTGACTCTCACCCGATGTCCGTAATGCCTGACTATGATGCCTATGAGGCTATTACGCGCGAAGATATTCAGAAATATTACGCTGAGGCATTTCATAGCCGAGGCTTGCACATATATGCGTCAGGTCAGATTACTGATGAGATACGCTCACTGATAACTAATCTTGCCGAACAAGTACCCGTCGGTGACGGTTACAATTTGAATATCAAAAAATTTGAGCCACAAAACTCTCAGACACGTTATGTCGAACACGGCGAATCACTGCAATGTGCTGTCGCTATGGCTATGCCCGCCATTCCTCGCTCCCACGAGGACTACATACCACTTCAACTCGCCGTCTTGGCTCTCGGAGGATATTTCGGTAGCCGTCTAATGACAAACATCCGCGAAGAGAAAGGATATACTTATGGCATTACAGCCGGATTGAATGGCTCGCAAGAAGGTGGCTATACAGCCATAAACGCCCAATGCGACCCGGCATATACCGATGCTTTGATAGAGGAAGTCGGCAAAGAATTGCAGCGTATGGTGACAGAGCCACCTTGTGGCGATGAACTGCAACGCCTGACACTCAACGCAGCGACAAAATTGGCAGCGACACTTGAATCTCCGTTTAGCATAATGGAGTTCCATAAACTAAAACTCATAGTCGGAACGACTGATGACTACTTCGCAAGACGCCAACAAGTGATAGCCACGCTCACCCCGGAAATAATCGCATCAATTTCAGCAAAATATCTCAACCCGACAACACTACGCATCGCTGTAGCAGGTCCGACAAAGTAATAACACACAAACCAATCGCCCATCATACCGATAAACATATCAGCATGATGGGCGATTGCTATACCTGCGTATTCTAAAAGATTAACCCATTCCCATACCTGCGTATTGTAATGAATTTTATGCTTGCTATAGTTGCGCATTGTAAAAAAATTTCTTATTTTTGCGTCTAAATAGTCTTATACCCAATGATATACAAGAGAAATATCTATAGTAAACTTCAGGAATGGAAGCAGAATGCATCCGGAAGCAAGTCTTTGCTTATCGAAGGGGCTCGCCGTGTCGGAAAATCAACAATTGTGAAAGAATTCGGTAAGAATGAATATCGTTCATGTATTGTTGTCGATTTTAATGTGGTATCACAGTCAGTCTTAGATGCTATACAATATAGTATCAATGACTTGGATACTTTCTTTATGATATTATCTACCGAGTATTCCACTCCGCTTTATCGTCGCGAGTCCTTGATAATATTTGATGAGATACAACGCTGTCCCACGGCACGCCAAGCTCTAAAATACTTGGTTGAAGATGGCAGATATGATTATATCGCTACCGGTTCGCTTATATCTATAAAAGAGAACACAAAAGATATAACTTTGCCATCTGAGGAACGTCGCATCACAATGTATCCAATGACTTTTGATGAGTTTGCAGCCGCTATGGGTGAAGAACTTTTGGTGGATTATATCCGTACCTGTTTCAATAACGAAAAGCCGCTTGATACGGGTTTACATCGTAAGGCAAATCTATTGTTTCGACAATTTATGATAGTTGGTGGTATGCCTAAAGTTGTTGAGACATTCATCGAAAATGGTAGAAATTTTGCGAAAGCTGACTCTGAAAAACGCGACATTTTGAATTTATATCGTAACGATATAATGAAAATTAATACGCCATATCGTTCTAAAGTTTTAGCTATTTACGACCAGATACCGGCATTTCTATCTAAATCAGAACGTCGTGTGATGCTCAGTCAAATTCAACGTGGTACGAGTTTCCCTATGTATCATGATACATTTTTCTGGCTGAGCGATTCAATGATGGTAAATGAATGTTTTAATTGTACAGACCCTAACGTTGGATTGTCATTAAACGAGGATCGTTCATTTATCAAATGCTATATGGCTGATACAGGACTTCTTATAAGTCACACATTTGACGAGAACGAACTTGCAGATAATGATTTGTATCGTGAGCTACTTCTTGGTAAACTTTCCGTAAATGAAGGTATGTTTTATGAGAATATTGTTGCTCAAATACTTGTGGCAAATGGACATAAACTATATTTCTATACCAAATACAATGAAGAAAAGCATCGTAATGATATAGAAATAGATTTCTTACTGTCAAATGCCAGTAAGATAAAGCATAAGATTTATCCTATAGAAGTTAAATCGACAGAGAAATATTCTTTGACATCACTCGAAAGATTTATAGATGTTTTTCACAACCGCATTGCGCGAAGTTATGTTATTCATCCCAAAAATCTAAAAGTAGAGAGTGATAAATTATTTATACCACCTTACATGGCGTTCTGTCTATAAGCGGGTTATTTTTGGATGAGTTTGTTGATGATGAGCCAGCCACCGAGGATTTGCAGGAGCATGCCGGGAATGCCGATGCGGAAGTCTTGAACGGCTGCGATAAATTCACCGACAATTGCCCATTCGCAAAGTGTGCCGATAATTTGGTAGCTGAGAACTACGGCTGTCAATAGCAACAATGACGCGCGTTTAAAATGTGTCGCAGTAAATCCGGCAATGACGGCAAGCAGTGATGACTTCAGGATAATTGCAGGAAGCACGGCTACGGCAGGCATACCAAACAATAGTGAGTTAATAACGGGCGAGGCTATGGCTGTCAACATTCCGACACGCCAACCGTATTTGTATGCGCCGATGAGTGTAAAGAAGTATATCGGCAACCAAATCAATCCGCCGCGCGGAATGAAATGGAATAATTGCGGCAGTGCGATATTGCCTATGATGAAAAGTGCGGCAAAGAGATATGTCTTTGCTTCGTTGTAGTTGAGTGAATAGAGTTTGGTTGTTGTCGTTTGCATAGCTTGTAATATTTTTATTTTACAGTCATTTGTTTTATAAAGTTTTCTATGACGGGCAGGCACTGTTGCGCAGTGTCTGCATTTTGGCACAGCTTTTCTACCGGGCAAATGTCAGTGCCGGCGCGGTTAATAATGTTGTCAGCGAGCGTGCCATAGCTGACGATAATGTTTGCACCAAGCAACATTGTCAAGGCGGGACGGCTAATCACCGCTGCATATACCTCGCTAACCTTACCTAAAGTCATCAGTGCAGCAGCACCTTTGCCAACGACCTTATCTGCTACAAATGCGCCATTGAGTGTCCGGGGCTCGTCATTGAGCAGATGGAGCAGGTCTTTAACACCTCTTTGATGTCCGATATACTCACACCCATTGTTGACTATAATGCAGGAGTAATCTGAAGTCACCAATCGTGTGATTATTTCATCATGCTTCTTGTTCTCCATTTGGGTTGCGTTTTAATTGTTCAACATAGTCGTCAATGCGGTGAAGCTCATCGGGGATGTGTATCTCTTGCGGACAGTGCATTTGGCATTGGCCACAGCCGATGCAGTGACTTGCTTGACGTAGTTTTGGAACACTTCTGTCGTAGCCGACAAGAAATGCCTGACGCGCCTTGCGATAGTTTGGATCTTGGGCTGATGCTGTCACATTGCCTTCATTGATACACTTGTTGTAGTGTTCAAAGATAGCAGGAATATTGATACCATAAGGACATGGCATACAATATTGGCACTTTGTACATGGCACTGTCGGATATTCCAAGATGATTTGTGCAGTGTCTTCGAGCATCGCCAATTCGTCATCTGTTAATGGTTTAAACGGAGCAAAAGAGCGCAAATTGTCTTGCAAGTGTTCCATATATGTCATGCCACTGAGAACAGTCAGCACGTGTTCGGGAGTTCCGGCAAAACGGAATGCCCACGAGGCGATGCTTCGCTCTGGCTCGCGCTGCTTAAATCGTGCAGTTAGGTAGTCGTTAACAGAGGCAAGACGACCACCGAGTAGCGGCTCCATGATGACCGCCGGGATGCCGCGTTTGGTTAGCTCGCCATAAAGATATTCGGCATTGGTATTGCGTCCGGACGCGTGTTTCCAGTCAACATAGTTAAGCTGAATTTGCACGAAATCCCATTTATATTCATCGTGGTGAGCGAGCAGATAGTCAAAGACTTCAATGTCGCCGTGATATGAAAAGCCGAGGTTTCGGATGTGTCCCGCTTCGCGCTCTTTAAGCAAAAAGTCAAGGACGCCGTTGTCAAGGAAGCGACTATGTAGTGCCTCCATGCCTCCCATGCCGATGCCATGTAGGAGCAGGTAGTCTATATGGTCTGTTTTTAGTTTTGCTAACGAGTTGCGGAACATTGCAGTTGACTCGGCATAGCTTTGCGTGTCAACACTGAAGTTTGATAGCTTTGTAGCGATGAAATATTTATCACGCGGATGACGGCTCAAAGCTATACCTGTCGCCGATTCTGACTCACCTTGACAGTAAACCGGGGATGTGTCGAAGTAGTTGACACCATGAGCAATGGCGTAGTCAACTAATTCGTTAACTGCATCTTGATCTATCTCTTCGTCGTTGCCGTCTGCTGTTGGCTTTGTTGGCCAACGCATACAACCGTATCCAAGCAGAGACACCTTGTCGCCTGTTGTCGGAGTGGTGCGATATTCCATTTTATCGGTAGGGATTTCGCCGTTAAGAGCGGTGTCAGTATCTGAGAGAGCCGGCTTCTTCTTTGTGTCGCAACCTACGAGCGCAGCTGTCGTAATTGCAGCACCGGCGCCAAATCGTTTGATGAAGCTACGACGTGATATGTTGATTTTGTTTTTATCCATATTGGTTACGACTTAAATAGTTCGGTGACGTTGGTGACCTTCGACATAGATAGCGCTAAATGGACGTGCCGGGCAAAGATTTTCGCAAGCGCCACATCCGATACATTTTTCGGTATCTACGTGAGGTATCTCAACGGAGTCCATATCATCGGGGTCAGCAGCGAACATAGAAATAGCACCGACCGGGCAGTGGCGTGCACAGTTTCCGCAGTCAACGCCATCAGTCAGCGGCACACAGTTTTTCTTAATCCATACGGCATGACCTATCTGAGTGGCAGATTTGTCGGCTAAAGTCAAAGGCTTTATAGCGCCGGTAGGACAAACTTGGGAGCATTTGTTGCACTCCGGGCGGCAGTAACCGCGCTCATAGCTGACTTCGGGTTGCATGAAATGGCTGACGTCGTCTGAAGGTCTGAGTACTTGGTTAGGACACACAGCGACACATAGCTGGCACGCTGTGCAGTGCTGTTCAAAATGTTTGATGCCGACAGCACCCGGAGGTACTATGCGGTCAGTGCGTTTAGGCTTCTGTTTGTCAGTTATAACGGCAAGTCCACCGTCTACTTTTTTCTCAGCAGCTTTTGCTATTGCCGTTGTTGCGATAATTCCGGAAACAGCTAAGAAATTACGACGGCTATTATCTTTGACTTTATCCTCAGAGTGTGTAGTGGCTGGCTTATGACAGTAACTTATTGCGTTTTGGCGGCATTTGCCGAGACAGTTCATGCAAGCCACGCAACGAGAGGCATCAATGCGGTGGTTTTTGCCGTCAATACACGATGCTTTGCAGTTGCGGCCACATAGTCCGCAACCGTTGCACTTATCAGTATCAATATGATATTTGAAGTAAGAGAAGCGAGAGATAAATCCTAAGACAGTACCGACCGGACAGATTGTGTTGCAATAGGTGCGACCGTTGCGCCAAGACAAGACGATGAGTATCACTAACATTGCCGCTGCTGCAATAATCGTTGGTATGCTCTTTAGCCACACGTCAACGGTATAGAAAGTGTAGCTATCAGCACGCTCGGCGAGAGTCGCGAGATAATTGTTGCCCATAATCCAAAGTGGTGACAGCAGGCTCTGAACGATGCGGCCGTAGGTGCTGTAAGGAGCTAATAAAGCCGGGACTACAGCAACTCCGGCGATGAGTGTCACAATTAATACAGCCAACATTGTATAACGCAACCAGTTGATAGCCGGTGAGAACTTGTAGCGATTATGTTTACTCTTTTTGCCAAGCCATGCAAAGAAATCTTGCATCACACCGAGGGGACATATGATAGAACAGTAGATACGTCCGAAGATAAGCGTTATTAAAGCTAAGGCAATAATTACGCCGACGTTTAATGCGAGGACAGCCGGGAGGAACTGGATTTTTGCCAACCAACCGAGATAGGTGTGTACCGTTCCCGTAAAGTCGAGGAACAGCAGAGTGATAGCTATCGTGAAGATTATGGCAAGAGTGATGCGGAGCTTCTTTAGCATAACGATGCAGGGTAATTATTTAGACAAGTGATTAGCCCATTTTGCGATTTGCTCTTTGGCATTGCCGACTTCGCTGCCACGGATGGTCATGCCTTCGAGCAAGGTTGCCTTAGGACATAGGCTTTTGATATCGTCGAGAGTGTTGCCGAATCGACTGCCTTCGTGCGTCATAAACGGTGCAATCTTTTTGCCTGAAAAGTTATATGATGTAAGGAATGTAGCGACGGGAGGTGCCATTGTAGACCACCAACAAGGTGAGCCGACAATAATAATGTCATACTTTTTGATATCAATTGTTTTAGACTTCAACGGTGGACGGTAGTCTCTTTCAATCTCAGTCTTAGCTTGTTCGACAACGAGTTTGTAGTCAGTTGGATAAGCCTTTTGCGGAACTATTTCGTAAATATCCGCGCCTGTTTGCTTTTTTATTTCTTCAGCTACGGCCTTAGTATTGCCGGTGTGAGAAAAGTAAGCAACCAATATTTTAGATTGAGCTGAGGCAGCAAAGCAGAATAATGCAATTGCAGCTATGGCTAATGATAATTTTTTCATCATGATTAGTATTATTAGAGCGATGTTCGTGAATAAGTCATTTGCAATGATTTAAGTGCGTGTTGCAAAAATACAAAAAAATCGTGTGATTGCTCGCTTTTGGGCATAAAAAAACCGCCGAGAACCCATGTAATTCTCGGCGGTTTTTTATGACGTATTGAAATTCTTTAATTTGAGGTTTCAGTTTGGAGGTCTTGCGTGTATTGTGTTCATAGTATATGCAGTAATTATAGTGTTTTTAAGGCGTAAATTTGTTTTTAGATTGTCTGCGAAAAAAAATACGGCAGACGCTAAGCTGCACCTTTGCAAGCTCTACTTACCCACGGCTTTCTTCCTTGTTCTTCCGGCCGTCAGAGTAAGTGTGTAGTGGTATGGAAGTATTTCAATGTGCTTTTGTGTCTCTTGACACTGCAAAGTTACAACCGCCAACCCCCGAAATGAGTAGCAAAATCGCCACCACGTGCTATTTAACCTTAGTTAACCTATATGTTTTGTTAGTTAATTGGTTAGTGGAGTGTTTGTTATGAGAGTGTGTGGTCTGAAATTTTTTTTGGATTTTTTTGAAGAAAGGGCATTAGCGAGTGGCAAA
>CAYYAA010000001.1:0-53860 GCA_964469875.1 uncultured Bacteroides sp. | reverse complement strand
ACTTTACCGCTACTCTTAGCAACGACCAAGCCTTTAGCATCGCTTGATTTAGCGTTCTGAATCGTTACATTGTTGAAAACAATCTGACCGCTTGAACTTGCTTCGGTTAAGTTAACTGTAGCGTCCGCACTGTTGCCGTCAATAGTTATGTCCTCAAGAGTAATAACTTTTCCGCTCGTATTGCAGAGGAATAGCATATTGCTGCTACTTTTGCGGGTGATAGTGATGTCCTTTGAAGCACCTTTCACTGTTATGCTGCGGCTACTTGAGTTTAGTAGTTCAGAAACTTCTTGATTGGTCTTAACTAAGATAACATCTCCGTCAGAAGCGTCCTTCCAAGCAGTAGTGAGGTCTGTGTAACGACTGCCGTTTGTTTCATTAACAACAGGCAGGTTTAATGAATTTTTGAGGTCTTGTTCGCTCTGATACCAATTTATGCTTGACACGGTGAAAGTCTTCTCTTTATCAGAGGTAATATCGGCAATAACCACCTCGATGCGGTCGATAGAGATGTTGCCTGTCCAGTTGACACCGCCAATTGTCCAATAATAGGTGTGGTTGCCGTCATTGTCAACGATGTCAGTATAGCCTTGTTCGGAGAGCGAATAGCCATCAGTGTTCTTAATCCATGTTCCTGCAACAGAGATGTTCGAGAGTTTGAGAACGCCGCTTGTCGGACGCTCGCCGATAAATTTGATGGCGAACACTTTGTATTTGCTTGCATCGAAGTTAATCCAAATGTCTTTGTTTGCGTTGTAGTCGCCAAACATATTGTATTTTAAGTCGGTGCGGTATTTGGCTGCTGTTTGGTTGCAAGTGATTTGCAAGCCGTTATCAACGGTTTGAACTTGGGCATTAGCACTGTTAGAAACTGCAGCCCAACCTTTCTGTAATCCTTTTGAAAAATCGGCAGGGAACACCGAGCTATAAGTGACTGTTTTGCCGCTTGAGGTCTTAATCTTGTATGTAGCAACATTAGTGCGTGCCAAAGTATAAGTTTTAGATGTAGTGATGGCAAAGAGGACATTGTCGCTTGTATCGAGAGCAGATACAGTAAAACCTGCATAAGAGCCTGTCGGTAGTGGGATATTGATAAGAGCATTTTCAATATCTTCGGTTGTTGCAGTACTGAGGTTTACTGTCACAGCATTGCCGGTGGTTTGGTCATCTTGTTTTAACTCAGGCGTTCCGTCCAACGATGTTGTGTATTTACCGGTTATTCGGACATTAGCTTCAAACTTCACACTCTTTGTCCCTTGAGGGAGATAAGAGAATTGGAGACGAAGGACACCTGCAAGGTGCTTGAAGCTGCAAGTGTTGTCTGAGAATGTGCCGAGCATCGGCTCGTTGAGGTTAGCTGTGAAAGAGTTATCTGTCACAGTGTATTCATAAGATTCGGGGAGATTGACGGTGAGTTCAGAGCCTGACAGCGAGGGCGCGGTATTATTATCGAAATATGGATAAACGGCGTATGTGCCTGTCTCTTTTTCGCTCGATGAGCTTGTGAATGTTGCTGTCGCCACATTGTCAGCCTCGTCGTTTCTATATACGAACTCAGTTGATAGAGAATAGAATTTGTCACCTTTAGCCCAAGTGATTTTGCCGCTTTCGTCTACATAAGTTCGAGATGCGTCGCTGTCAGAGATTACGGCTTTAATGGTCGTTTTGTCTGCGCTGTTGCCCAACAAGTCATCAAAGTCTTGACTTGAGCAAGCAGACATGGCGAGAATTGCCATTGCTGTAGTGCCTGATAATATAATTTTATTCATGAGATGTAGATTTTTTTGAAATTACCTGCTATGTGTAACACGTGGATAATCATGTGAATACGTGGTTTGTTGTTCGTCGGTTGGATGGTTGTTATTACTCATCATCCCACGAAGTCATGGTTGCATCTTCCAAACTGTCTGAATCAGTAGTGACGGATGCAGATGCAAGGATTGTATTTTCGGCTTCGATTTCGATAGCTTCCATGTGAGGTGCGGTGTACATAGTAGCACCAATTCTTTTGTTTCCTTTTTCCATAATTAAATTAGAATTGAATAGTTTCATGAGATTAAAGCATGTTTATCAAATTAAAATAGCGTTGGTCAAACGCTATCAACGTTGACCAACGCCTATGTTGACCTATACTCTATTAAGGGAATGTTTTATTTGATAAATTCTTTGCTGACTTTAGAGCCGCGGCGAACGATATAGAGACCTGAGGTCGGGTTTGCAACTTTGACACCGCTAAGGTTGTAGTAAACCGGAGCGGCATTGTCTGAGCCTGAAATTATAGTGCTGACAACTGTTGTGCTGCCGCTCTTGACAACCAATGCGTTGTTATCGTTGTCGGCTTCGAGGTGTTGAGCTGTCACGTTGAGAGCAAATTTAGATAAGTCAGTAGTGCCTTTTACAAGCACAGTGTCATCGTTGAATGATGTTGCACCATAAGGAGTTAACTGAATTGCAGATGTGTTTGTGAGAGCGCCTGTAACTTCGATAGCATAAGCGTTATCATTAACTTCGATAGAGATGTTTGCTGAGTTGTTGCCCTCGAGGGTAGAACCGTTGGCGCCGATGAATACGTCAACAGTATTGTCGTTTGTTGTGCAGTTGCTGAATTTGATACCGTTGAGAGCAATCTTACCACTGTTTTTAGCGACAACCAATCCGAGGTTGTTGCTTGAGTTGGCATTCTGAATGGTGACATTATTGAATACGATTTTACCGTTTGCGCTTGCTTCGATGAAATTTTTGTCAGTGTCTTCGCCATTTCCATCGAGTGTGATGCCATCGAGTGTGATAGTGCAGTCTTTGCTGTTGCAAAGGAACATCATATTGCTGCGAGCTTTGCGAGTGATTGTGATGTCTTGTGATGCGCCTTTCACTGTGATGCTGCGGTTTTCAGAGTTTAGACGTTCAGAAACTTCTTGGTTTTCGTTAATCAAAAGTACATCGCCATCGACAGCGGCTTTCCATGCAGATGTGAGGTCGGCATAACCTTTGTTAGTCGTTGTGTTGACAACAGCGGTTTCTTGTTGCAGGTTCATAGATGCTTCAAGCTCGTCAACACTCTTGTACCAATTCATGCTTGACACGGTGAAAGTCTTATCTGAGTCAGATGTAATATCTGCGATAACCACCTCGATGCGGTCGATAGAGATGTTGCCTGTCCAGTTGTCACCACCAACGGTCCAATAGTATGTGTGGTTGCCGTCAGAGTCTACAATGTCTGTATATCCCTTCTCAGAGAGGGAGTAACCGTCAGCGTTCTTAATCCAAGATTTTGAGACAGAGATGTTAGATAGTTTGAGAACGCCGCTTGTCGGACGCTCGCCGATGAATTTGATAGCGAAGACCTTATATTGGCTTGCATCGAAGTCAATCCAAATGTCTTCGTTTGCGTTGTAGTCACCGAACATGTTGTATTTTAAGTCGGTGCGGTATTTGGCTGCTGTTTGGTTGCAAGTGATTTGCAAACCATCATTAACGATTTGTGTTTGAGCATTAGCATTGTTAGAAACTGCAGCCCAACCTTGCGGCAGACCGTTGGAGAAGTCCACCGGGAACACAGAACCATAATTAACGGAGGCTGTTGCCACCTGCGCTGTCATTGTAAGAGCAAGCGCTGCGAGAGTAAATAATTTGTTCATTATATGAGATTTTTAGGATTTTTATTATCTAATACGGACGACATTTAGATAATACTCAATCGAATGTGATATTTTTTGTGTGTTCGCCGATAAAAATTCGAGCCATGTCACCGGTCTTATACCATTTAGGTTTGCCGGGCATCTCATCGGAGATTTTTACGCCGTTTATTATCAAATTTTTGAAGTGAATATTGCTGATTGTTCGGTCGCTGTCATAGCCGATGATAAGTGATGGCTCGGAGTGGCTTCCTCTGTAAATGATGTTATCAAAATAGATATTATCAATGGCGAGTCCGGGAGCAGTACAATATTTCTGATTATAGCAGATGCGGATGTCAAAGAGTTTGCCTTGTCTGAAGTCTTCAATGCGTATGTCCTCGAAGTGTATGTTTCGCACCGTGTTATTATCACCACAGGCGATAGCTAATGCACCTTGATAGTCAATTTGTTTCTCGTTCATATCGAGAATGTCAATGTTGCGATACCATGCGTTTTCGATGGTTTCGAGGCTGTCAGTCTCGCTGTGCAGTCCAATGAAAATGGGGTGAGCGACATCAGCCCAGAGCGTGGAATTTTCCATAATAATATCGTGGCTTCCGCCGTTGTAGCCTAAGCGCGTGGCATAGATTGTTGTGCAATCATCAGAAGTTCTCGCAAACACATTGTTAAATCGAACATTACTGCTTGCAAATACATTGAAACCATCGCCCCAACCATACCAGCTCATTACTTTCACGTTATCTACGGATACGCTGTCACATTCGCCAATGGGGCATTGTGTTGTGAACAGCCCGTTGACTTTGACGTTGTGGCTACGCATTATTTTTATACCCTCTTTCTGAGGGTAAACCATTCCGTGTCCTGATATATTTACATCGTGTGCGCCGTCCACCCAAATATGTCCGTCAACCACAGCGCCACCGGCGACATAGACAGTCTGGCCTGATTTGACAATGAGGTCTTTATTGAGTTTATGGTAGCCGGGAGCGAAGTAGATGTATTTGCCACTCTTGACCAACTTTTTTATTGATTTAGGAGATGGTGCGTTACTATCAATGGCGTTGGCAAATAATTGTAGGTTATCAAATATATCGCCATTGATTTCGATAGAGAGGCCGCGAGGTCTGTCGAGAGTGAAGGTGATGGTGTCACCGTTGACAAAATTTGATATGTTAAATGAAAGGGGACGCACTTTTGCTGAGACGATATGACGAGCATTTGAAATGATGCGAACATCGACCGATCCGTCAAAGTCAAAATACGCCATAGAGCTGTGGCTGACTTTATGTGCAGCGTTTACAACCTCGTCAACTTTCACTTTGTAGACATCAACTGGCAACCATTCATTGCCTTGACGCACTTCGACGGAGAATGATTTGTTTAACTCCACCTCAGTCGGCGCAGGGTAGGTGATAACAGTGGCATTAGTCGCAACCATAGAGATTGCAGCTAATGCCAATAATAAGTTACGTTTAATGTTCATGAGCTAAAGGATTACTTTTGTAAAAGTATTTCCTCTCTTTACGATGAATAAACCGGAAGTAGGATTGCTCACTTTTATGCCTTGGATGGTGTAGTATTCGGCTTCTGTTTCGTTATGGCTTAAGATGTTTGAGACAAGTGTTGTGCTGCCGAGAGGAGCGCGGTAGAACATAAGAGTTGAGAATCCGAGTTGGTCGAAACCTCCGGAGTTAGAGCCGTAAGTGCCACCTCCGGCATCCGGTCTGTCAAGAGCTGCAATTTCATCGCTGTATTTGCAGGCGCGCTCGTTAGCGTTGCAGTATCCGACCCAGATGTCCCATCCGGGTCGTTGTGTGCCGCGACTATCAGCTGAGAGTGAGTCCATTTGACCTTGGTCGCCATAGGTGTAAGACGTGAACGGAATTGTTTCGGCAGGATACTTGAAGTCATCGCCTTCGGTTATGTTGTACTTAGCGATATATTCAGCCATAGCTATGGCGCGATAGTCATCGTATGCGAATAGGTCTTCACCTACACCCTTTGCCATTTGACAGAATGCACCGAGTAGGGCAGCGCAGAGTGTAGCGTGACCTTGGTCGCGACCTGATTCGTTGCATTGACCAAGTGTCTCGCCTGTGCCTGATGGGTCATCGTGGAGATAAGGCACTGCATTAGTGATGCACCCAACACCGTCACCATGTTTGAAGTATTCAATAGCTTCTGCCTGCATTGTCTCATCGTCGCACACTATGCCGACAGATAGCACGGATGTCATTGCTGCTAAATCCCAGTTCAACCAATAGTGGTCGGTGGTGTTATTGTGGTGCTTCAAAAAGTCGGAAGCAGGAACATAGAATGTGTCTTTCAGCCATTGACATACAGAGGCGAACTCATCAGTCGTGTCCCAATTGTCACTATTGCGAAGTAGTTCTGCGGCAACTGCGAGTTGATGTGCCTGAATTAAAATCAGGTATTCGTTTGGGTCAATCAGTTCACCTGCTGAGTTGCGAAGCAATCCTTTGTTTGTATTTGTCCATGCAGTGAGTATGCTTTTGGCGGCATCGGCATATTGCTCGTCATCTGTCAGTACATATCTCAATGCTAATTGGTATGCAGCAGCGGCATCTCGCATGAGATATGTGTAGTTGTTGCAGATACCTTCAACGTAAAGGTCTTCAATACCTGCGGCAGTCCAGCGGTCGTTAAGTTCACCCCATACCGAAGAGTTAAGTCGAGCAAGCCATTCAACCGGCGATGCAGTGTAGCTTGTTGAGGCATATTTGCTTGTTTCCAAACGAGAAAAAGCATCCGTCCACGGCGAGGATTGAGTGTCTAATTGTTGTCTTACATAAGAGATGTCTTCAGATGTGTGTAAGCCTTTTAGCGTGGTTTGCCCACAGACCAATGCAAAGACTGACATCGCTGTTGTGATAGATGTTAATAAACGTCTCATTTCTATTTACAGTTTATGATTTTATTCGTGATTAGTACATAAAAATACGGATGAACGAGCTTAATTACTCATTCATCCGTGATCAAATATAACAACAGTTCTCGTAGTTATTCGGGTCGGTAGTGCATCAATGTGGTATAGCCGATTTGGTCATAACCGGTTGAGCTGGTGCCATAGTAGCCGACACCTTGGTCAGGACGTTTTTGCTCGGCAAATTCCGAAGCATACTTACAAGAGATGCCATGAGTGCGGCAGTAACCGACCCAGAGATCCCAACATGGGCGGAACTGACCACGACCATCTATTGAAATTTGTGACATTGTTCCGGCATCGCCGTAGGTATAAGATGTGAATGGTATTGATGACAATGTGTGGAGGAATGTTGTGCAGTCCAAGTTCTTGGAAACGTTGATTTTTGCAACATATTCAGCCATAGCAACTGCGCGGTAGTCGTTTGCGGCAAAGAGGTCTTCTCCGACATTTAGTCCCATTTGACAGAGTGCTCCGAGTAGTGCTGCGCAAAGGGTGTTGTGCCCTTGATCACGACCACATTCGTTGCCTTGCGCGATTTTTTCGGTGCTGTCAGGATCATCATACAAGTAGGGAGCGCCGAGCAGTACGAGATTGCCGGGATGGTCGCCTTCATAAAATTCACGCATTGCGTAGTTAATCATATCTTGATCATCGCAAAGTGTGCCGATAGATAATTCGGCGGTCATGGCAGCAAGATCCCAGTTCATCCATGTGTGGCGACCACCTTGCAGACTTTCGAGTAAAGTCTCAGCGAGACTACCCCAATAAGTTTTTAGCCAAGAGCATACGGTTTTGAAGTCATCAGAATTGCCAAAGTTGTTGTAGTCTCGAATAAGTTCTGCTGCGTTGGCTACGTGGTGAATATTAATCAGAATGAGGTATTCATTAGGGTCAATAACAGTGCCGTTGAGAGTGCTTTTTTTGCCGATAATAACACCTTTGTTAACCTTAGCCCATTCAACAAGTATCTCGCGAGCCTTTTCAGCGCAGGCTGTGTTGCCTTCAAGTTGATAGCGGATAGCATTTTGGTAGGCGGCATCAGCATCTGCGGCGAGCCATAGGAATGAGTTTTGGACACCTGAATACCAACAATCTTCAACTCCGTATTGAGACCAGCGACCACCGCCGTCAGCCCAGTTTGTTGCATCAAGGCGTGCGATGTATTCTTTTGGAGTGTGCATTTGATATGTCGGTTGTGCGTAGCTTGTGGCGCACAACTCGGCGTATGCTTCCCGCCATGGCGATTGTGTGAGGTGAGCTTTTACATAATCAATATCACTTTTTGAGTGGAGCATACAAGGGTGACTTAGCGTATAAGTCTTTGCGATATATGTATCGGGTTGTGATGTCCATTCGTTGATGTCGATAGATGCTTCATCGGGAATTTCGTTGCAAGAGGAAGCTCCGAAAGCCATCAACGTCATTGAGCATGCAAATGCGAGATTTAATATCTTAATTTTTTTCATTGTTGTTCTTTTGAGTTTGTTAAAGCATCGGGCTTTATTGTTCGTGGCATTAAAGCCCGGATGCTTATTGATAAGATTTTATTCGCCGGCAGCGACTTCGTCGTTTGCAAAGGCTTCAGCTTCAGCGAGAGATTTGAAAGTACGAATCCACTTGATGTCATAGTATGCGGCATCCTTATCAATGGCATCTTGCAGCCAGTCGGCAACTTTGACACCAAATACGCGCCATGCAATTGCTCCATCGGGATATTTAGATGCGAGCGTATCGTAATAGAAAAGATAAGAGCCGTCTTCGAGGACAATTGTCTTCGGGTTTGGAGAGCCGACATTGACACCTGAGTAACTGTCAACTGCATCAAGTTTGAGATTGCCGTGAGTGCCTACTTTAATGTTTGCCCCTTGATTTGAGAGGTGGTCAATGCGCATAGCTAAAATTGGATATTCAGCCACGTTCATGTAGACCGGATTGTTGGCACTTATGCCTTGCCAAGAGAAGTCTGCGCGATATTTAGCGGTTGAGGCAGGGAAGGTGATACGGAAATATCCGGGACGAGCACCGTTCTTGTCATTGCCTGCGCCTGATGTTGCGGATAAGAATTGCCCCCAATTGTTGTCAACATCCCAGATGCGCCATCCGTTAGCCACTGTTACCTGAACTGATGCAGATTTGCCATTTGGAGCAGTACCTGTGATGGTGCAAGAGCCAAATGCCTTCGGAGTGACTTTGCCGCGTTCAACAGTCGCAATAGTTTCATCAGATGATGACCAAACGACAGTGCCTGCGGTAGCGCCGGTGGGAGAATATGTTACATCCAACGCAAATGAGCCGCGATCGAGGCAAACTTCGTCTGATAGGGGAGAGATTGTGAGATTCTCGACATTGACCATCTTGTGGATTTGTGTAGACCACGAACCTTTCACGTTTGTGCCATCGTTGGCAGTGGCGGTGATTGTCGCTGTGCCTTCTTTAAGAAGAGTGACAAGACCTGTTTCATCGACAATTGCGATAGATTCATCGGCAGAAGACCATGTCAAGTAATTGTAATCATGGTCAGCAGGGAGAATTGTTGCGGTGAGTTGTACTTGGTCAGATTCAAAGTATTCTTCTGCTTCTTCGCCATTAACCGCAACAATGATTTGTTCCGTCAAGACGATGTTCTCTTTAACGTGTACGAGCAAAGTAGCTGTAGCACCGAAACCGATGGGTGGAGTGGCTGTGATAAGAGCATCGCCGGGGGCAACAGCTGTAATCAGACCTGATTGGGTGACGGTTGCAATAGATTCGTCAGATGAGCTAAATACGATAGTTTCATCATCAATATCTTTAGGGCCAACGGTCCATTGTAATTGATATGTTTGGCCCGGTTGCATTGGATATTCATCGCCTTCACCGCATATAAATTGAATGTCATCAATCGGATAGACCATAGTGTAGTCGGTCGTGAAGATTTTATCATCGTCACAGCTAACGATAGCTACACTTGCCGCACATAGTCCTAAACATAGTGCGCTCGCTTTTAATATCTTGTTCATAATTTAATCTAATTAAGACGTTACCAACCGGGGTTTTGTTCCAAGTTAGGATTGAGTTGAAGTTGCTCTGACGGCAGAGGATAGAGATAGTTCTTTTGCGCGAACTGACGATTAGCCTCATAGATGATGCAACCATCAGCATCAAGGTCATAAGCCATTGAACCACCTTTGAGGACAAATTCGCCTGTCCATTTTACGCCGAGGAAGTTGCCGGACATTTCTGTTTCAGCGGTTTTCCAACGACAGAGGTCATCGCGGCGGAATCCTTCGTTGAAGAATTCAACGGTTCGTTCACGACGGATTTCTTCTCGCATATCCAGACCATTTGAGATAACGAAATTATTAGTCAAAGCCGGCATTTCTGAGTTAACACGGCGACGAGTGAGGTTGAGCGACAAGTTGAGGTCGTCATCTGAGATTTTGCCATCACGTTCGTAAATTGCTTCAGCATAGTTGAGCAAGACTTCAGCATAACGAATGATGGGGAAGTCATAAGTTTCGTAGCGAGAAACAACTTCGCGTTCGGCAGCCCATTTTTGTGCGAAATAGCGAGTTCCGGTTGTCGGTGTGAGAACTGTACCTTTGTCGGTTTCATCCCAGTTGTGACGAGCTGTAGCAGAGGCTGTTCCGTTAAAGAATTCGTCGCCCGGCATAGACATACTGTATCGCATACGGTTATCGCGGTTTTGCCATTCGGAATTCATCTTGTCATAGCCTTGAAATTTCGATGATTTATCGATTGGAAGGCCATCAGAACAGAGATACATTTGCGCCATTTTGCGTGAGATAATTTGCGCATTATTCAAGCAACCAACAGTGAGGTTCATCGAATGTCGTGCATCGGTGTCGTTGAAACGGCGAGCAAAGATGTATTCTTTATTATCAGACTTGCCAAGACCGGCCGGATTACTTTTGGCCACATCTTCGAGGATAAACATGTACTTTTGAGAAGTATTGCCGAGAACGCTGTTATAGAACAATTGGAATTGACCGCCATCAATAACTTCGCGTGCAGCTTTTGCAGCTTCGTCAAGATAGCTATTCGCTTTAGCTGTATTGTCGTTGTGGAATTTTTGCCAAGTGCCTTCATATAAAGCGACACGACTGAGATAAGCAAGTGCTCCTTCACGCGAGATGCGACCGGCTTCGAGTGAGTTGAAGTCCTTGAGATGGTCTATGGCATTGTGGAGATCTGAAATGATGAGATCCATCACATCTGTACGATTGCTGCGAGTTGCATAGAGTTCTTCGCTATCCGTGTCAATCGTGCGAGTTATGATAATAAGATCGCCATAAAGACGAAGCATTTCGAAGTAGCTGTATGCGCGGAAGAAGTAAGCCTCGCCAACGGCTTGAGTAATTGATTCTTGGTCTGCATATCCTGCTGCCTTTTCGAGCAATAGGTTGCAGTTGCGGATATGTGTGTAACCACTTGTGTAGTTGCCATCAGAAGCGGGAACGGTATTTGTGCCGTTAGCATATTCGTTGAGACTACCTTTATCGGCAATCAAGTCAGAGCGAAGATCTGAGTGTGTTCCATCGGCAACGACCGACGAGAAGTGGTAAGTCCACGAATACATTTGATTGGTGAACTGTTGGAAGTCGTCAGCTTTGTTCCATAGGTTTCCATCAGAAAGTTGGTCCTTAGGATCAAGATCCATACAAGCTGTAGAGAGGAGAGCCAATGCAGCGACCGAAATATATTTAAAAATGTTATTCATTTCGAAATTCTGATTTAGACGTGATTATTAGAACGAAACATTTAAGCCGAAAGTAACATTTCGGGTGAATGGATATTTAGTGGTACCTGAAACGACACCATCTGCTTCGGGGTCGTAGCCGTCAGTAGTCTTGCACCATTCCCAGAGGTCTGACGCTGTTACAGATACACGAACATTACTCAAGCAATGAGTCTTTGCAATGAGATTTTTAGGAAGAGTGTAACCAATAGTTAGATTCTTAAGACGGATGTATGAACCATCTTGTACTGACCATGAAGAGCATTGATAGTTATAGCTATTAATGCCGGATTGGTTAGTAAGCGAAGGATAGAAGCCGTCGGGATTATCTTCGCTCCAAACATTTCCGAGGAAGTGGTTTGAAGATTGACGATATGCTGCGTAAGTCGGAATGCGCCATGGGTCGGGCGATGAACTCGTTTCGCGACGCCAGATTGTGCGCTTAGCTGCGCCTTGGAATATTACGCTTACATCAATGCCTTTCCATTCAACGCCGGCGTTGAATGAGAATTGGATTTTTGGATCTTCAGTGCCGAGATATACCAAATCGTTCTCATCGAGTTTGCCATCACCATTGACATCCTTAAACATATTATCACCTTTACGTATAAGGCTAAGCGTGCCGTCTCCGGTATAAGAGTCTGCATAGCGGTCTTTGTACGCTTGAAGGGTAGCATCGTCTTGAATCTTACCGGCATATAAGAAACCGAATACAGAATTGAGAGGATAGCCTTCACGGTCACTGCGGACGCCACTCTTGATAGCGACATTTTCAGTACCATTGTTTATTAACTTGTTATCAGCAAAGGTAAATGTTCCACCGATGTTGTAATTTACATTTCCGATGCGGTCGTGCCAATTGAGTTGACCTTCGTATCCCCAAGATTTAAATTCGCCGTAGTTGCCTGTTGGTGCAGTAGCGCCAAGTGTACCGGCATACTGAACATCAATAAGCATGTTGTTAAGTTTTTTCTCAAACAACTCCACAGTACCTGTCAAGCGATTTTTGAAGAAACCGAAATCAATACCGACATTGTAGTTATTGATGCGCTCCCAAGTGCGATCTGATGATGGCAACTTACCATTGGTTGCGATGTAAGAAAGGATAGCATCACCAACAAGTGCACCATCGGTCTTCAAATTATATAAGTTTGTACCTGAGTATCGGTCGATACCACTTTGATTACCGACTGTACCGTAAGAGAGACGTATTTTTAATTCATCCCACCAATTGCGAAGATTTTCAGCAAAATTTTCTTGGAGCACTCGCCATCCGAGAGAAATACCGCCGAAGTTAGCCCAGCGGTTAGAACCGCGGAATTTTGAAGAACCATCTCGGCGGAACTGACCTTCGACCAAGTATTTGCCGTTGTAGTCATAGTTGGCACGTCCGTAGATGCTCATCATTGCTTCTTCCCAAGCATTTGAAGTATAGGTGACTGTTCCGGATCCATTGATCACTTCAAGAGATTCTTGAGTTTCGGTAACGTGTGTTTTTACGTAATCGTATTGTTTAAGATTGTATTGCCATCCTGCCATCAACTTGAGGTTGTGAAGTTTGTTGAATGTTCTATTCCAATCCAAATATCCTTGAAATGAATAGAAGTCAGTACGGCTATTTGATTTTTCGTAATAGCTATCCGAAGCTGATTCAGATGCAGCCTTAACAATGTCTGTGCCTGCGTAATTATAGAATGTTATATTGTTGCGATTTGTGTCACGACTGGCGGCGGAAGTGTTATAACCGACAACAACATGGAGAGCGAGTGTGTCATAAAGATCAAATTTCATGTTCTCGCTGATGTTGAGGGCCGAAACGTTTAAGATGTTATCACCACCGAGTTCGCATTGCCAGTTAGGTGTTTTCCAAGTACCCCAGCCATAAGGTAGACCATTCTTTGTAGAAGAAGGAAAACCGGGCTGTTGTGCGGCATTAAGTGCCGATGAAATCATAGTTGGAGCGATTTGGTGCTGGCGGTTATAGCCGATAACAGATTCGAGGTGGAACCATTTGGTAAAGTCTACAGAGTTGGTAAGACGGACATTATACCTATTATTAAAGTTAGTACCCCATTTCAAGTTAGAGTCATCGTGCATATATCCTAAAGATAGACGCATGGTGTTACCTTCGCGACCACCGGTGATGGCTAATTCATGTTGAGTAGAGTAAGAATCACCCCAAAGGATGTCATCCCAATCTGTATCAAAGAATGTTATATCATTTGTATCTTGAAATGCATTGAAAGGATTGCCGGTATAGTTCCAATCGAGGTATTGATCAGGATAAGCCAGTGCAAACTTTGCGTACTTAATCCATGTATCAGAATCATCATAGCCATCATTTGTACGTGCTTCAATAGTTGAATTTGCCCATTCTGAAAGACTCAACTTTTTTTGGACCATACCTTTGAACTTGCCAGTAACTGAGCCTGAATAGTCTACACGAAATGTTCCGTCTTTTGCTTTCTTTGTAGTTACGAGAACAACACCTCCGGCGGCTTTTGAACCATATATTGAAGCCGCAGCATCCTTAAGAAAGTTGATTGATTCAATATCTGATGGATTTATGAGTCGGAGTTCATTAACGCTTTCATATTCAACACCATCAATGATAATAAGAGGTGTCGCTCCGTTTTTGGAGGTCTGACCGCGTAAAGTCATGCTCCATGACTCATCACCAGGCGCTGTTGATGAACGCGTGATGATAGCACCCGGTACTTGACCTTGTAGTGCTTGCATAGGGCTTGACAGAGTTCCTTTTCCTTCAAGTTCCTTGGCTCCGATTGCGGTGACGGCACCGGTCATGGTTTCCTTTTTCTGGGTACCGTAACCTACTACCACAACTTCTGATAGCATCTCAGTATTGTCTTGCATTACGACATCAATGTGCGTTTTGCCGCTAATATTGATTTCTTGTGTTTTCATGCCAACATATGAGATAACCAGCGTAGAGCCGTTGACATTCGAGATTGTGAAGTTTCCGTCAATGTCTGTTGTAGCACCGAGCTTTGTGCCTTTGACAAGAACGCTTGCTCCGATGATAGGCTCACCGGAAGCATCAACAATGGTACCGGAAATTTTACTGTTGACCGGAGTTGCCGCAGATGCAACAGCCGGCGGATTAGCATGAGCGTACACTGCGCTACCTCCGGCGACTACCGTGCTGACAATGATAGCCCGGGCAATCGGAAACAGATCGTGTTTCAATTTTAAGGATAAGTTCATGATTTATAATTGATGAGTAAAAATAAATTATTTTCGAGATTTGTGCAATAAACATCGCTAATTTGAGCAAAATTGTTAGTTATGAGTTACAATTTCGCACAACCCTTAGTTGTTGAATCTTGATTATGCAACCATAATTAGATGCAGGCTCTGAGGTATTCGCGCATTTGATTGACGCCAATGTAAAGGTGATTTTCGACGGTGCGGCGTGAAATGTTAAGTTCTTCAGAAATTTCCTTGGCTGATTTCTCGTCGAATCTGCGCATGATATAGATTGTGCGACGTTGTTGTGGCATTAAAGCAAGGCGTTGTTGTTCTAAATTGGCAAGCTCTTTAGCATCAAGTCTGCTTTCGGTGCTGTTGTCTGATGTAGAGATGTAGTCCATCAGATAGCGATCTATTTCTTGTTTGCAGTAGTGACGGCGCAGGTAGTCGTTGACGAGATTGCGCGCAATGGTGAACACCAAACTCTCGGCTGCTTCTTCATAGATGCAAGCAGCATGTTCGAGCATACGGACGAATACGTCTTGAGCGAGATCATAGGCATCTTCGGTGTCGTTGATGCGAAATGAGATGTAGCGAACTATTTTTTCGTAGTATAGTTCATAAATTTTTTCGATTAGCTTACCATTAGTCATGGCGTTTTGGTTTTAGGGTTGTTAATTAGATTTTAGATGTTAGAACATCGCAAAATTACAACCCCAATATCTGCTAAAAAAAGATTTTTACCCGAACAATATCTCTTTAAATTTGTTGATATGTTATTTTTTGTAACTTGTTGTCTTATAGATATATAATTTTTTTGAGACTCTTGTTGCATTTAATTTTTTGAGACTACAAAATAAACAAAACGAGTCTCAATTGCATAAATTAAGACTCGTTGAAGGGTTTGACAATAAAAGCGTTAGTGCTTCTTGCCAAGTTTTTTGATGTATTCGCCGGGCGTGATACCTTCGATATCTTTGAAGTGTCTGAAGAATGTTGCACGAGAGCTGAAACCGGCTTTCTCGGCGAGGGCTGACAGCGTGAACGAGTCTATGCCGTGTTTATTCACAACAGCTTTGAATTCATCGACGCGATAGCGATTGATGTAGTCATAAAAAGATATATTCAAGTATTGGCTGAAGATATAGCTCAACTTGTGACTTGACACGTCGGTCATTGTTGCCAAGTCGCCAATGTTCATGTCGGGATTTAAGAATGGCTTTTGTTCGGTCATTACCGTTTCGATTTTAGCAACAATCTCACGGCATTTTTCTTCCGATAGCTGGTTAGCTGAATATTTTTTCTTTGATGCTAACTCTTCAGCTTTGGCAGCACGCTCAGCTTCAGCTTTTGCCTCGGCAGCGCGTTGGATGCGTGCACGAGTACGAGTGTAAAGCAAATGCCATACGAGGTAGACAGCCATTGCTATAAGAGAGATGATTAAAATAATAACTAATTTACCTATCCAAGAATACGGCATAGAAATGTTAATCATAACTTCGCTGCTATCATCATCCTTGTGACGGATTATGAGCTTGTGAGTGCCACCGCCAATGTCGTTGAGGATGATGCTGAAGTCATTGCGTACTGTTTCCCAATCCTCATCATCTATCGAATATTCATAATCGTGAGCATCATCTATCGAGTAGTTGAACGTGGTTAAGTCGATGGTGATAGTGGCATAGTGTTCTGATAGTTTAATGTCATGTTTGTCGATGATAGGAATGCAAATGTTCTCGCCGTCAGCTTTTACTGCTACCGGATATATTCCGTATGCTTTTGATTGGCAAGTGTCAGCCTTTGAGATGTCGCATTTTATGAGACCGTCTGAATTGCCAAACCAGATGTTCCCGGCAGTGTCAATCTGAGGGCGGCATTGCAAGAATACTTGTGAGGGTATGCCGTCTGCAAAGCCGTAGTGATGCCAATGTCCTTTGGTGTCACTGCGGAAAATGCCGTGATTGGTAGTGAGCCATATCGCGCCATTCTTGTCTTCAACGATGCCTTTGTATTCGATTTCTTGACCTTTTGAGGGGTTAAGCATCAGCAGCCCTTTCATGTCGATAGACGTGCGAAATGCTGTGCCTTTTTCCGGTAAAAAGTATAGACGGTGTTTGCTGTCTTCAAAGACTGTGTGGATGCGCTTGTCGTGAGGAAATCCTTTAGGGAATACATCTGTGCGCAGCTCTTTGTGTGTTGGATCATAGATGCATATTCCTGCTTCGGTGCATATCCAGCCTTTGTGTTGCGAGTCAAAGAATATGGCATATACATTACCTTCGGGCAGCTTTGAATTGTTTGATAAATAGTGGTTGACGACTTTATTGTCTACGACATGGTATAAACCTGTATTTGTGCCAATCCATAGACTATTGTCGGATTGTTGCGTGATACAGAATACGTGCCCGTTTGAGAATGTGACATCGCCGTTCCCAATAAACTTTTTAGCTGTCATTGTTTGTAGCGAAACCACGGACAAGCCGCCACCATAAGTGCCGACAAAAAGTTTGTTGTCAGTATTGAGTAATGACAACACCATATCGGAACGAAGTTCTGAAGCTGTCAGCCGCGATGTGGTGTGTTTATCGAAATCCATATATATCAGACCTTCGCGAGTGCCGAGCGCTAATTGGGGACCTTTAGCCGTCATGGCTCTGATAGCTAAGCCACGACTTGAAAAATAGCTATCATTATTGAACACAGAGAATGCACCGGTGTTGTCGAGCATATAGTCCACCCCGTTTTGGTAGTAGCCAACCCACAATGAGTTTTTATCGTCGTACATGAGTGAACGCACTTGGTTGTTGTGTAGCGAGTAATAGTTGTTCGCTTGGTGGTGAAAATGTGTGAGCAACTTCTCATTGGGTATGCTCATTTTGAATACACCGCTACCGTCAGTGCCGATGTAGATGTGTTTGTAGTCAGAGTCGGTTACAATTGATGTTACCACGGTTGCTGAGATAGGCACAGGCGATTCGGTGTGTTGAGCGTTGATGTTATAAGGTATGATACCTTTGCCCATCGTGCCTATATACAGCTTCTGTGGTGTAGCGACGAGTGATGTTTGTTCAACGCCTACAGAACTGTAGTTCGGTATGCGAGTGTATTTGAATTGTGTTAGATTTAGACTGTATAATCCACCTTTTGTCAGAATGTACACGATATCGTTAAGCCGAGACATCCCGATGATATGATTGGAGTTGTCGAGCAGACTTGTGGCTATGGGCAAGTCTGTTATATTCATTTTAGATAGACTTATCAGTTTGATGCCGCGAGTCGAGCCGACAAGCATACGGTCATCATCAATAGCTAATAAGGTAGTTACATCGTCAATTTCTTTAGTGAATAATTGTTGCAGTATTGGTTTGTCATCCTTATTTGGAAAGCAAAATAGTCCTTTGTTTGTACCGATAACAACGCATTTGTCTTTGAATTCAGATATGTCTTTTATTTCCAATGCAACATTGTTGTCATCAATGACAGGTATTACGAGAGAATGAATACCGTCATAGCGCACCAATTTCTTATCTCCTCCAATCCATACAAAGCGTTTGGAGTCTTTGAAAATGGCGTTGATTGTAGGATTGTCGTTATCCTCTGTGCTTGTAATGGAAAAATCAATCTGTTTAAAATATATCTCTTTGCAGTAAGCTGCCGGTGTATAGCTGATTGTGAAACAAGTTATGAGTAAGACAATCGCGCGTATATAGCTTGTTATGCACGTGAAATTCATGATTTATGGTGTGATACTCGGTTTTGCATTGTCAGTTTTCAGTCCAAAATTACAATTTATTTTGCAAAAATGCAATAAAAAAATAAAAATCGCCGTTCTGAAATTTTAGCCGGAGATTTATTGTAATTTGTTTTATTCTGATTGCAAGATTATTTGACACTGACTTTGAGTGGAGATTTAAGTTTGAAAGCTTCGGTGTCGAGTATTTTTTTCCAATCGTCAAGTGAGGGAACTCCGCCTTTGCTCCATGCCGCTCCCCAATAGTATGTGTAGCTGTCTGTCGGGTGATAAGTGTTAAATAGTAATGCCTGCCCCATTGCGTTAGCCACAACCTCCGGAAATTGACGAGATACCAAGCTGTCAGCTTCGGCGGCGAGTACACCAATATAAATTTCGCCGTTTCCTGCTGTAATGTTATCAGTCTTGTCGGCATAGCTGATATAATGTTTCTCGTCATTCAAAGTGTACTCGGAATTGTCGCAGTGAATGGCAACTCCTGCAACGATTGGCGTTGCTTCGGTCAGCCCGGAGTATGTAGTTGTGGTGCGATTAAGCCATGCCCCGGCATCGAGAGTGACCGTGCGAGTCTCAACGACCGGCAGTGAATTAACATCAATCGTGTCAATGCTAAATCTTATCGTTGTGCGTAGTGGCCCGTTATCGAGAAATTTATATGAACGGTAGGCACAAGGATAACAGATCTCTCCGTTATCGTTGACTAAAGCGTTCATACCGCAACCGAGTGTCGGACCGACTGTGTATCCATCAAATCCGTCACCGTGGTCGATGTGATATGATATGCCGCGTTTGTGGTCATCGTCGTAGCGGCGATTGAGTATAGGTTTGTTGACAGACTTCGTCCAAATATCGTAGCCGTAGACCTTCCCTCCGCTTTCACGAAATATCGGACCATATAAGCGATAACCGCCGTTGTCGTTTTCCCATGCAATGTCATCTTGGCAGTCAGGACGGTATATTGCAACTGCAATTGTGTCTACCGCTGTCGGAATGCCTCCGACAATGTGATATTCGGCAGTGGCGTTGGCATCAACAGTCGCCGGAAATATCAGTAAACCATCGTAGGTGAGTTGATATGGTATCTCGTTGTCATTCTTATCATGAATAGTAAAATCAGCGTTGAACCGCTTAACAATGGCAGCGGCATCAAGCTCAATGATTTCGCCGATGCGTCCTTTGTCAAAAGGATTAGTGATAGAAACAGTAATCTCATGTTGACGACAAGCTGATGTCATAATTGTCAAGCAAGTGAGAGCTATTTGTGCCGATTTTGCTTTAATTGAGAGTCTCATTATATATTAATGCGTTATTGAGAAATATGTCCAACAATATATTACGGATACTCGTTATTGATTACTCAATCCGTACTTAAATTTTAGCGTAAGTAATGCCAAAAGTGAGGCAATCAAAAAAAATATGGCTTTGCGATTGAGTAATATTCTCTACTCGTTAGTATTTAATGATAAAAGGTATGACAATTCATATTGGAATTGTTTCTTTAGGGTTTAGGTTATTAACATGGTATTAATATGGAATTTACTCTTAATAAGCCGTTTAATATTAAATTCCAAATAATAATACAAAGTACAGGGCTGAAGTGATTCAGCTCTGTACTTGTTTAATAACATGACGATGTATTTTTATGTTTGTTATAAATTGAGTAGATTTGCAAATCGGTTCGTATTGATATGCATAACTATAACAAACTCACCATGACAAGATATATCCTCAGTGTAATCACATTATTAGCAATAGCACTACCAACAGTAGCAAAGATTAAACATCCGTCGTTGTTGTTCACCACAGAGCGAGTTAATGCCGCTGTAGAGAGAACAAAGACTGATACCGTGCAAGCTCGTGCGTGGAATGACATCAAAGCAACAGCCGAAGAATTGCTTGCAAAGAATGACCATCGGCGCATGGAATATCTGGCACTTGCATATCAAGTGACCGGCGATAATCGCTATTTTGAAAAGCTGCGCAGTATGTTGCTCGAAATAGCCAAGATTGAGTCATGGGCAGATAAAGAGATGATGCAACGCACACCGGCATGGCGTAGTGAGTTGCAAATGGCGCATAAATCATTCCAAATTGCAGTGGCATTTGATGCTATATACAACAAGCTGTCGGTGTCAGACCGCAAGACCATAGCCAATGGAGTGTGGCGACTTGCCGGCGAGCCGTTGTTGGGTGACTGGTTGCTTGAACCATCACGCATTCACTCCCTGAACTCAATGGGGCATAATTGGTGGTCATCATGTGTCGGAATGGGTGGATTGCTCGCAATGGCAATTTCCAATGAGATAACTGAGGCTGAAAAGGCTGCGCAAATGGCTGTTGAGGCATTGCCTGAGTGGTTTGACTTTGCAGGTGATGTTATCCAAAACAAACCAAAGACTTTTGACGACGGCGGAGGTATGTATGAATCAATTAATTATGCGAGTTTTGGTATAACCGAAGCCTTGTTACTGCGTCAAGCCTGGCTCAACGCTCATCCCGGAGCAAAACTCGAAGCCTTGCCGCAGATGCAACTCTTGGCAGACTTTTTTGCGCATGCTTCATATCCACGCTCCGGTATGTTGTATAGCATTAATTTCGGTGATAGCCATAAGAACGTGACAGGTGAGAGCTCAATGTTCTTAGCCTATTCTATGGGCGTAAAAGATGCTACCACCCTGTGGTATGCAACGCAAGTTGAGCCAAATCAGCATCGTGAAGGCTTCCCTCGCAATTATCCAATGGGCTTCTTATATACGCCTGACTTGACGAGTGCTCCGTCAGTGCCGAACATTGCTAAATCAAAACTTTGGCCGGATTTCGGGTGGGCAACGATGCGAAATTCATGGGAGAAGGATGCCACGATGTTGGCTGTTAAAAGTGGCATGACGTGGAATCACTCACATGCGGATGCTAACTCTTTCATCTTATTCCACAATGGGGAAGACATTATTAAGGATGCGGGCAACTGCTCGTATGGCAATGAAAATTATCGCAAATATTTCTTCCAAAGTGATGCACATAATGTCGTTAAATTTAATGGCAAAGGTCAATCTACATATCAGCAATATCATGGCACGATGCTCTCAGGCTCGTTGCACTATTTGCTTGACGGCTCGGATATTCGATATGTTCTTGCTGATGGCACAGGCCCGATGAGCGACAGCTTTGCGCGTAACTTCCGCCACTTCCTATGGATGGATAATGTAGTATTTATTATTGATGATATAAAGAGTCATGAGCCGGGGCAATTTGAATGGCTATGGCATCCCGGAGGCAAGACAGTCAAAAAAGGTGGTACGCTTGAAGTGACAAAAGGAAATTCGTCTGTGGTTGTGATGCCGCTTTATCCTGAAATGCTTGCGCCGAGCAACTACGTGCATGACTACCCTGAAATGCTGTATTGGGAAGTGCGTGAAGCTCCCGATGAAACTTTAAAAAACACCGAAGAATACTATTCATTCATCCTTCCCGGTAATTTTGACCGCATCAAAGCTGTAAATGCGATTATACTCAAAGATAGTCCCAATCAACAAACATTGCCAACAATTGAGCGACGTGAGGGCAAAGATTGGATAGGTGTGCAAATTAAGTGGAACGGAATGGTTACTGATTTATACATCAATCAGTTGGCAGATGGCAGGCTGATGCACGTCAATTCGTGGATTGAAGCAGATGGTTGGGCAACTGATGCCTATATGTTTGCTGTGACTTATCAAGAAGGTAAGACTGCAAATGAAGCAGAACGCATTTTTGTAAGCTCAGGCAGTTTGTTGCGCCGCGCTGACATGGTGTGGTTCTCGTCATTGGCAAAGTTGAATTTCATAGCACAGACTAATGGCGATGTGCTTGACTTGCAACTGAACGGTCAGCCGCGTTATCACTTTGGAATTAACTTGCAAAGGCCAGTTAATTCGGTCAAAGTTAATGGCGTTAAGTCATCGTTCACAAAAGCAAATAATCTCTATACACTCAAAGGAATACTCTAATGTGTAAATACATATTACTTGTTTCGGCATTGCTAATAAGCAGTGTCGCATCGGCTCAGTCGCTTTATCCGGGGCTGTTTGAGCAAAAAATCAAAGTCGTGAATGTTAAACCTACAAGGGTTAAATGCTTGCCACTTAATGATGTGACACTGTTGCCCGGTAGGTTTAGAGAGAATATGCAACGTGATTCGGTGTGGATGGTTAATATTTGCATAAATCGTTTGCTACATTCATTTTACACTAATGCCGGAGTGTTTGCCGGTCGTGAAGGTGGCTATATGACGGTCAAAAAATATGGCGGGTGGGAATCGCTTGATTGTGAATTGCGTGGACATACGACAGGTCACTTGATGAGCGCTTATGCCTTAATGTACGCCTCAACCGGCAGCGATATTTTTAAGATTAAAGGCGATTCTATTGTAGCAGGCCTCCAAAAAGCGCAAGATGTATTTGGCAATGGCTATGTAAGTGCTTTCCCCGAGGAACTTATCAATCGCAATATCCGGGGCGAATCGGTGTGGGCTCCGTGGTACACCATTCACAAAATCCTTGCCGGACTTATCGACCAATATCTTTATTGTGACAACACTGATGCGCTCGAAGTCGCAACAAAGTTAGGTGACTGGATTTACGCAAAACTATCACCTCTCGATGATGCCATACGACAACGCATGATTCGCAATGAGTTTGGCGGCATTAACGATGCGCTCTATTCGCTATATGCCATAACTGCAAATGAGCATTATCGTGAAATGGCAGAGTTCTTCTACCATAATGATGTAATTGACCCTTTGAAAGCTCATAACGGCGATATGGGCAAGAAACACACTAACACTTTTATCCCGAAAACCATTGCCGAGATACGCCGCTATGAGTTGCTTGGCGATGAGCTGTCAAGAGAGCTTAGCCGCTTCTTTTGGGATGAGATGATGGCTCATCACACATTCCCCACCGGTGAACTTAGTGATAAAGAGCACTTCTTCAACCCCTCAGAATTTTCAAAGCACATCAGTGGATATACTGGTGAGACTTGCTGCACGTACAATATGCTGAAATTGGCACGCCATCTGTTTTGCAATGAGCCATCATCTGACATTGCCGACTATATTGAGACAGCTACTTATAACCATATCCTTGGGCAACAAGACACACGGTCAGGCATGGTTTGCTACTTTCTGCCGTTGGCAACAGGAACACATCGTGTCTACTCTACGCCCGAAAATTCATTCTGGTGTTGTGTCGGCAGTGGCTTTGAGAGTCATGCCAAGTATGCCGAAAATATCTACTTCCAAGGCGATAATGAGCTATATATCAATCTGTTTATTGCATCCAAACTAAATTGGAAACATAAAGGATTGACTATCACACAATCTACGACCTTCCCGTATGCTGACCATGCCTCTCTGTCGGTCAACGTTGCCAAGCCAACTGCCGCCACTATCAAGCTCCGTAGCCCGCAATGGGCAGAGAATCCGGTTCTAACCATAAATGGCAAAAAGGTGTCATCTGTGGTAGAAAATGGCTACTTTGTGATCAATCGCAAATGGCGCGACGGTGACAAACTTGAGCTAACATTATCCACCTCTCTACGCTGCGAGGTAGCTCCCGATGATAGCTCTAAAGTTGTCTTGCTTTACGGCCCTATCGTTCTTGCCGGCCGTCTTGGCACCGAAGGTATGCAGTCTCCGGCACCGGATAGCAATCCCGAACTCTACAACGACTACTATACATATAACTATAACATACCTGACCACCTCAAGGATATCCGACTAAATGTTGCCGAACTAAAGCAAACGGCTCCGCTAACATGGCAAACCGCTGACGGTATTACCGTCGAACCATTCTACGACATCCACCGCGAACGCTACGTGGTCTATTGGTCTATCCCCACTTCGGATTTATAAATCCAAAATAGCACCAATATGGTAACCAAATTGGTATTACATTAATAATATTTAACCATATATAGAACTGCAAGTAAGTACTTTTACAATCTTAATCGTATGTTTCAATTATAGAATTAATACACGCTATAACGTTAATTATTTTCAATTATGAAGCATATACTGGCATCAATAGCTCTATTTGTATGCGTTTTAACAGCAATAGGGCAAGTTAAGTTTGATTGTACATACGGCCAAGAGGGACAACGTGCTTACCTACGGTTGCCTCACGGGTGTAAAGAAGTGAAAGCAGCACTTTATTGCCATCAAAACATGACTGAGGAAGTCCTATTTCGCAGTAATAAATTCTGCCACAAGATGGACAGCCTCGGTGTAGCGATGATTTTTGTACAACGAGGTTCTCAAAATTGGGACGTGAACGATGGATGCCAAGAACGTTTTGACAGCATTATGACAGCACTTGCAGGCGGCAGTGAGCATCCCGAAATTGCTAAAGTACCTATTATCCCATTTGGACATTCTGCGCAAGCAACTTTCCCTTGGAATTTCGCAGCATGGAATCCCGACAGAACACTCTGCATCATCTCATTTCATGGCGATGCCCCGCGCACTAACCTCTGTGGCTATGGTCGCGCCAACATCGAATGGGGACGTACTCGCAATATAGACAATATTCCCGGCCTGATGATTGAAGGTGAATATGAATGGTGGGAGGCTCGTGTGCGCCCCGCTTTAGCCTTTCGCATGATGTACCCTGATAGCAAAATTTCCTTCCTCTGCGATGCTCAACGTGGTCACTTCGATATGGCAGAGGAAACACAAGATTATATTGCCAAGTTTATCGAAAAAGCATTACAAAATCCGCGCCCGACAGATGGCGTATATTATTCGCGCTGGAGCGAAGACGGATTTGAAAGTACCGACTCACATGACCAATTTTGGTATCAAGATAGTGAAATGGCAAACCTTACCCGTGCCAGGTACAAAGCCGGCTGTGGCAAGCGTATGCAGTATGTCTCTGCTCGCATAAATGGCGAATTGATACCATACAATGCTCAATCGCATATCAAACTAAATGCATCATTAGAGCAACAAGAATTTACCTTAGAGCCTGTTTTTGTCAATGCTGAACATACTGAGCTATCCAAAAATCACGCATCGGTCAAGCCTCGTATCGTTGTAATTTCAGGCCCGGTTATCCAAATAGGCGAATATTCATTCCGCTTTGACCATGATTATTTTGGTAAGGATCCTAAACGACAGTGGTCTGGCATAACATTGTCAATAGAAGCAGATGGCGATGATACTTATAAAACAGCCATTCAAGAGTTGAATGTCAGAGTTAAAAACGAATAAGCCAATTGCGATGACATAATAATTGAAACATATAGATCGTACAAATATTGACGTGTCTCATTGAGTAATGAGGCACGTTTGTTCGTATTATGAAGTACATTAAAATCAATAAAGTATGCAAAATAGATACGCACTTCCGCTCTTTCTGACGTGCTGCCTGCCTATGGTTGCGCAAGCTAACGGAAACTTACATATAACTTCGCCGGGTAATGTCCACTCTATTTCGGTCAACTATGTTAAGGATGATACTGTCGGATATCTACAATATTCGGTTAACTTTTTGGGTCGCGAGCTACTGAAAAATTCCAAAATGGGACTTGATTTAGATAATCGTACTTGGGAAATGGCTCTCGGCAAGCGCACATTGCAACAGCCGAAATGCTGGATGGATAACTTTGAAGTTGATTCAGTGGCTTATTTTCAAACTGTTGATAGCTTGTGGACTCCACTGTATGGTGAACGCTCTAATATTAGAGATTGTTATAACAGCGCAACTCTATATTTATCAAAGCATGACGGCTCAGACTATCGTATGAACGTGGAGGTTCGCGCTTATGATGAAGGCGTTGCGTTTAGATATTTCTTCCCGGAACATCCGGCAGCTATATTCCACAAAGTGATAGCTGATCTCACGGAATATAGCTTCCCCGATGGTGTAATGGCTTGGACTGAGGAATGGGCACAAGCCCCATTTGAACATAAACCAATAAAGGATATAATCAGACCGGTGGAACGCGCTCTGACTTTAGATTATCCTGATGGCAAAACGTGGTGTGCACTCCTTGATGCTGATATTGACGATTGGTGCTTGACTAAGTTTGTGGCAGACTCTTGTCGTCAAAATACGTTGACCTCAGTGATGTATAGCCCGGTTGACATAGTCACTTATTATGCAACGCCGTGGAAGGTGATAATGGGCGCCGAGACCCCGGGGCAACTCCTTGACCATAACGACATAATCCAAAACCTAAATCCGAAGTGTGCTATTAAAGACACTTCATGGATAAAGCCCGGCAAGATTATGCGCGAAACCACATTAACAATGGATGGCGCATATCGCACTATCGACTTCTGCGCCGCACACAATATCCAATATATGCTTTTTGATTGGAAATGGTATGAACCGTGTACATCGCATGATGGCGATGCTACTAAGGTAATAGATCGTTTGGATATGAAGAAGGTTGTTAAATACGGTCGCGAACATGGTGTCGGGCTTTGGCTATATGTCAATCAGCACGCACTGATGAAGCAACAACGTGAACTGTTCCCATTGTTGAAACAGTGGGGCGTAGTGGGCGTAAAATCCGGTTTCGTGGAATATGCGTCACACCGTTGGGCTACGTGGCTTCACGACATGGTACGACTTGCCGCTGACAACAGATTAATGATGAATATCCACGATGAATATCGCCCGTCGGGATTCTCTCGCACATATCCCAACTTGTTAACACAAGAGGGTATTCATGGCAACGAAGAATGGCCAAGCGCAACACATAACGTTACTCTGCCGTTCACCCGAATGATTAACGGCGCAGCTGATTACACAATCTGCTATTATGATAGACGTCTTAAACACACGACACACGCTCATCAGTTGGCGGCTTCGTTGGTCTACTATTCTCCGTTGTTAACCTTATTTTGGTATGACACGCCTGAGCGATACAATGGTGAGCCTGAGATAGAATGGTTTGATAATCTTGTAACTGTATTTGATGACAGCAAAGTCTTGTCAGGATATCCCGGACAAAATATCACAATGGCACGTCGCAGTGGCGAAACATGGTTCGTCGCTGCTATGGCAGGCGATTCAGACTTCAGTGAAGATATTAAACTTGACTTCCTCAATCCCGATAAGATATACTTAGCAAATATTTATACTGATGACAGCTCGGTTGATACAGCCACCAAGGTGCTTTGCCGCTATCTTGTCGTAAACTCAAAGCAGACGATGAAAATTGATTTAAAGGCAACAGGTGGTGCGGCTATACGCTTTGTGCCACTATCAAAATCTGAAGCAAAAAAGTATAATAAGTATAAAGGACAGTCATTGTGATGTCAAATCACTGGATATATGATAGTCCCATAAACCATTGAAAAATAAAAACACTTGATATGAATAAACAAATCAAAATTTTAGCAATGTCGCTGATATGTTTATCAAGTTTGGCATCTTGCACCTCATCTAAGGAAACGAGTTCCTTGTTGCAAGTCAATCTTGATTACTGTGACGACCAACTTCATGAGGCGATAGCGGGCCTCAAAAAAGTAGGGAATACGGTCAATCATAATGTTATGCCTCGCAATATCGGCGATGGTTATACAGAGTGGCAGTGTACACCTATATGTGCCGAAGAATGGTGCTCAGGCTTTTGGCCCGGCATTCTGTGGTATGACTATGAAAATACTAAAGACTCAATCATATTAAAAGAGGCTGAAGCAGCAACACGTTCTATTAAAAAAATTGTTGATGCTCCTGTTTACGACCATGATTTGGGATTTATTGTAAATTGTAGCTATGGCAATGCCTACAGACTAACAGGTAAGAGTGAGTATCGCCAAGTGCTTCTTAACGCGGCTGACTCGTTGGCAACATTGTTCAATGCAAAGGTCGGTACGATATGTTCATGGCCACGAAATGTTGAAATGCTTGGTGGACATAATACAATTATGGATAATATGATGAATCTTGAACTACTCTTTTGGGCGGCAAAAAACGGCAGTAATCCTTACTTATATAATATCGCGGTATCGCACGCAGATAAGACGATGCAGAACCAATTTCGCCCGGACTATTCATGCTATCATGTCGGCATCTACAATCAAGAGACCGGTGAGTTTGTCAAAGGTTGCAATCATCAAGGATATTCAGATGATTCGATGTGGGCGCGTGGTCAGTCATGGGCTATCTATGGCTTCACGATGGTCTATCGTGAAACCCACGAACAGCGTTTTCTTGACTTCGCTCAGAAGGTAGCTGATGTTTATTTAAAACGATTGCCTAAGGATATGATTCCATATTGGGATTTTGACGATCCGACAATACCTAATGCGCCAAAGGACGCATCCGCGGCTTGTGTGGTTGCCTCGGCATTGTTAGAGCTAAGTCGGTATGTTAATAGCGAGCAGTCTGCTCGTTATCTTGAGGCAGCAGAGGGAATGCTTAAATCGCTCAGTAATGCGGATTATCAGTCCGGCGAAAAAAATCATGCTTTTTTGCTTCATTCTGTTGGTAATCATCCCGCAGGTTCTGAAATAGACTATTCGATAGTCTATGCCGATTATTATTATATCGAAGCTCTTACGCGTTTGCGAAACTTGGAGCAAAAGACTTCTATGTTAGCTAAAAATTAATCCTTAATGAAAATAATCTGATATGCAATCAAAAACTAATAATTTGTCAGTCGGTAGACGTTCAGAACTTGTCGGACTTATCCCGGTGATGCTTTGCTTCTTTGTTATGGGCTTTGTCGATTTGGTCGGCACGGCATCCAACTATGTGCAAAAAGACCTTGAATTGACTGATTCTCAAGCCAATGTCCTGCCATCGTTGGTGTTCTTTTGGTTCTTGATTTTTGCTGTGCCTACTGGGTTGCTAATGAATAGAATAGGCCGTAAAAATACTGTCTTATGTTCTTTGATAATTACTCTTGTGTCGTTGCTGATACCAATATTTGGCAACTCTTACGCAGTGATGCTCATCGCGTTTTCGCTGCTTGGTATAGGGAATGCACTGATACAAACATCACTTAACCCGTTGGTGACAAATCTCATAGGTGAAGATAAATTGGCATCAACATTGACTTTCGGTCAATTTGTCAAAGCAATAGCTTCGTTCTTAGCACCAATAATAGCATCATGGGGGGCGGTGACAGCGTCAAGCACATTCGGCTTCGGTTGGAAAGTCTTGTTCCCCATTTATGCTGCTGTTTGTGTGCTGTCTATCGCCATGCTTTGGTCTACTGTGATTGAGGAGGAGCCTCAAGAGAAAGCATCTACGGTTCTTGACTGCCTGAAATTGCTTAGTCGCCCATTTATCCTATTCTGTTTCCTCGGTATAGCATGCCACGTTGGCATTGATGTCGGAACAAATACGATAGCTCCAAAGATTCTTATTGAACGTCTTGGCATTTCATTAACAGAAGCAGCATTCGCTACCGGTGTTTACTTTATCTTCAGAACTGTAGGATGTCTTGTCGGGTCTTTTCTATTGAGCATTATGCGCCCTCGCATATTTTTTGCTATTTCAATTTTGGTAATGGTTGTAGCAATGATATTACTCTTATTTGTTCAAAGCAAAGCCGGACTCTATTGCGGTATCGCCTTGGTTGGACTTGGCAATGCAAACGTATTCTCTGTTATTTATTCACAAGCAGTACTCCACGCGCCCGAACATAAGAATGAGGTGTCAGGTTTGCTTATTATGGGGCTGTTTGGCGGCACAATCTTCCCTTTGGCAATGGGTTATGCCTCTGATGCCGTTGGCAGTCAAAACGGTGCTGTCGCAACTATGTTGCTCGGAATCGTTTATTTGCTCTTTTACACTACTCGTATTGCAAAACGATAGCTACTTTAATAAAATTGATGAAATGGAAACTCCGGAAATCTATAAATTTAAACCTATTCTGAAATCTGTTCTTTGGGGAGGTGATAAAATATGCAAGCTAAAAAATATAGAGTCAGATTTAAAAAACATAGGAGAAAGCTGGGAAATATCCGGTGTGAGAGGATATGAATCAGTAGTTGCCTCAGGTAAAGACAACGGTTGTAAACTCTCTGATTTAATATGCAAGTATAAAGGTATGTTGGTCGGCGAAAATAATTACAAGCTGTATGGCAACCAATTTCCGCTACTCGTTAAGATTATTGACGCAAAACAAAATCTTTCATTACAAGTCCATCCTAATGATGAACTTGCAGCTATTCGCCATAACTCAAAAGGAAAAACTGAGATGTGGTATGTTATTGAAGCTGAGCCAAAAGCGGAACTTATAGCCGGATTTCAGCAAGAGGTAAAAAAAGAAGAGTTCTCAGATTTGGTAAGGAGTGGCCATATACTCGATGTTGTCAGTCATTACTCAACAAAATCAGGTGATGCCTTCTTTATACCGGCAGGATTAGTTCATGGCATTGGTGCCGGAAATTTGATTGTTGAGGTGCAGCAGACTTCAGATGTTACTTATCGTATCTATGACTATAACCGTCGCGATGCGCATGGCAAGCCGCGTCAACTGCATATTGATGAAGCACGAGATGCTATCAAATACTCAATTACGAATGCCAAAATTGCAATGGCTAAGGACGATAGTGGTGAAGCAACTGATATAGTCAAATGTCCATACTTCAATGTCAAAAAAAATATCATTAATAGTCCGCGGATACTTCAGACAAATAACTCATTCCTCATTGTCATAGCCATTGAGGGCAATATGAATATTTATTCCGATACATGCGGATTTGTTAATCTTACAAAAGGTGAGACTGTATTGGTACCTGCCTCGGTTGCCTCGGTCTATATAACGGGCTCGGGCAAGTTCGTATCAGCATCATGCTAAGTTACTCTATAATCCAACGCTCGATATTGCGCGTCTTGGATGAGAAGTTGACACCGATCTTTACGAGCTTGCGATTGCCAACGGCAAAGGGTAATGTGTAATTTTTGTCGTTGATTTGCGCAAGAGCTTCCTCGGCAGTGCCATCGAGTTTAAACTCCATAACATAGGTGTAGGCATCGGTTTGCAACACAAGGTCAATGCGTCCTTCTGATGTATGATATTCCGCCTTGACATAAAAGCCCATTAGCTTTGTGACAAGATATATAATATCATATTGCAAGTTAAGTGAATCCGGCTGATTTTCAATAGCGTATGAAAACAACTTTTTCAACTGCACAAAATAATCATCGATATTTCCGGATTTTATATCTTCGGTAAGATTTACAAATAGCGCAAACTCTCTGTTTTGATGAATGTATTTTGCTAATAATTCAAACAAAAAGTAGTGTTCTATATCAGCGTTGGGGAAATATAAGCGATATTGTTGTCTGTGTTCATCATATTCTTTTATTGACAGATAGCCATAGCTATAGAACAACGACATCATATGTGTATCTCTATCGCCAGAACAATTCAAAACATCAGATGACACCCAAATGTTTTCAAGGTTATCAATGCGTGAACCATATATTTCTGTAATTGCTTTTCCGCGAAATGGATTTACAACATCGCCACCATACCATCGTACGTCTTGCTTTCGATAAGCAAGGGTTATTTCTAACGGATTATACACAGACAGAGCATTGATGCCGAAATTGTATCCGCTGTAATAACGTTGAATAATTTCGCAAAAAGAATTAATAGACTTATTTGATGATGAGTTTTCGTAAATATTTGTTAGGAGACTTGTTATTTCATTATCAGTAAATCCACATATTGCAGAATATGTAGTATCTAGCGAAATATCATGAATCTCAACATCTTCAAAAACCAACTGCTTGCTAAACTTTGTCACTCCGGTAATAAAAGCAAATTGGATGTATTGCTCCATTGTTGTTAATACATCAATAATCGGCTTTAGTATTGATTTGAGTTCTTCAAAAGAATCCGCGATTTTTGCTCGATCACTCAATACTTTATCGTATTCATCAATTAGGATAACTACACGCTGTCCTGTCTTCTTATATGCACGATGAATAATTCCTGCAAATCGTTCCGCCAAAGTATCTTCCTCAGAACTTTTACCATAGAGTTCTTCGAAATTATGAAAAATAGAGTTAAGAACGGATTTTATGGAGCCTATTTGGAGCGAATTGACGAAATTCAAGTCAAGATGAAGCACCGGATATTTAATCCAATCTTTCTCAAGTTTTTCTATTGCGAGACCTTCAAAGAGCTCTTTCTTACCTGAAAAATAAGCATGGAGCGTTGACAGAAGCATACTTTTACCAAAACGGCGCGGACGTGACAAAAAGTAATAACTTCCAGTACTTACTAATTGGTATATTAACGCAGTTTTATCTACGTAAAGATAATTTCCATTACGCAGTTTCTCAAAGTCTTGCACGCCAATCGGCATATTTTTCAACGCTTCCATATCAATATGTTAAATTGTTTCTGCAAATATGATAAAAATTTTACACAATTCAAAATTTAGCACGCAATTTGATGGTTGAAGCTGCGGTGGCGGATTTAAATTAAGCATTATATAAAATAAACGCCCTCCGCAGTGGAGGGCGTTTGTAGCACAGAACGCTTATAAGCCGGGTTATGTGGTGGCGTGCTTTCGCTCCGAAGAGCGAGTTCCGCCTTACCGTTCGTCATTTATCTGACTGAGACGTTGCCGCCGCAGTTTAGCAGTCTACCCCCCGACAATGGACGAGCAGCCCTTAAATGCCGGTATACTTGACCTTGCAACCCATAAGATGTGCGGCGCGTTATATCACTATTCCGCCCGGTGAGCTCTTACCTCGCCTTTTCACCCTTACCGACATTGCTGTCGGCGGTCGTTTTCTGTCACATTACTCTACCGTCACCGATAGCTTCCCGTTAGGAAATATGGTGCTCTTTGTTGCCCGGACTTTCCTCTCACGTCCTATTCATACGTGAGCGACGAACCGGCGTTCTGTTTTTATTTTTTTTAATGGCCTCTGATGATGCCGCGCTTAGAGCTTTCGACGAATTTAAGCACTTCGTCACGCTCTGCTGATTGTGGCATCTCGGCCTTAATGCGAGCTACCGCATCGCTCACGTTCATATCTGAGAGATAGAGCAAGCGGTAAATTTCTTGGATGTTATTAATAGTCTCATCGGCGAAGCCACGGCGGTGTAGACCGACAGAGTTGATGCCGGTGTAGGCGATAGGCTCGCGTGCGGCTTTGACATAGGGCGGAATGTCTTTGTTGATGAGAGCTCCGCCTTGTATCATCACGTGTTTGCCGAGACGGCAGAATTGGTGTATCAGCGTGCCGCCGCCAATGATAGCAAAGTCATCGACTTCGACTTCACCGGCAAGTTGTGAGGCATTGCTGATAATGATGTTGTTGCCGAGAATACAGTCGTGAGCGATGTGAGTGTATGCCATGATGAGGCAATTTGAGCCTACGACGGTGCGTCCTTTTGCTGCTGTGCCGCGGTGTACGGTGACACATTCACGCAGCGTTGTATTATCTCCGATAATTACAGTGGTGTCTTCACCGGCAAATTTCAGGTCTTGAGGTATCGCCGAGATGACAGCACCGGGGAAGATTGTGCAGTTCTTACCGATACGTGCACCGGGGAAGATTGTGACGTTGCTGTAGATGCGTGTGCCGTCACCAATCTCGACGTTTTCGTGTATCGTTACAAACGGACCAATCTCCACATCCTTGCCGATTTTGGCATCTGGGTGTATGTATGATAATGGTTGGTTCATCTAAATTAAATAATTATTTATTCTTGATAATTTGAGCCATAAATTCACATTCGCAAACCACTTTCTCGCCAACGAATGCGCGACCTTTCATGACAGCGCAGCCGCGACGCAATTCTGACATAAATGATACGTGGAAGAGAAGTGTATCGCCGGGAACGACTTTTTGACGGAATTTTACGTTGTCAATTTTCATGAAGTAAGTCGAATAGCGTTCCGGTTCATCTACAGAGCCGAGCACGAGCAAGCCGCCTGTCTGTGCCATTGCTTCAACCAAGAGTACACCCGGCATAACGGGCTCTTGAGGGAAGTGACCTTGGAAGAATGGCTCGTTGGTGGTGACATTCTTAACGCCTACGATATATTGGTCGCCTTTGTCTATCACTTTGTCGATGAGCAAGAACGGGTAGCGGTGGGGGAGCAATTCGCGGATGCGATTGTTGTCCATCAGCGGCGCTACGTTGGGATCATAGACGGGAGCTTGGATTTCTTGGTGCTTGATGTTGCGGCGTATATCTTTGGTCAACTTGCTGTTGATGGTGTGGCCGGGACGTGTTGCGATAACGTGACCTTTTAGCGGACGACCGATAAGAGCGATGTCGCCGATGAGGTCCATGACCTTGTGGCGTGCCGGCTCATTCTCATGGAAGAGCGGAGTTGTGTTGATATAGCCATATTCGCTAACTTGACGGTGTTCGATGCCGATTAGGTCAGCGATATGGTCAAGTCCTTCTTGTGAAATAGGACTGTCATAGATGACGATTGCGTTGTCGAGATCGCCGCCTTTGATGAGGTTGGCTTGCAACAATTGCTCGATTTCGCGAACAAAAACGAATGTGCGTGCCGGTGCAATCTCGGTGTCGAAGTCTGCTACATTGTCGAGTGTCGCATATTGGTTGGCGAGAACAGGTGACTCGAAGTTCACTTTCACGTCTAAGCTGAATGTATCATCCGGGAGGATGCAAATCTTAGAGCCTGTAGCTTCGTCAACGACTTCGATTTTGTGTTTAACGATATAATAGTCTTTGTCGGCGCGTTGTTCTTCAGTGCCGACAGCTTTGATAGCTTCAACAAAAGGCTTTGCACTACCATCGAGGATGGGCATTTCAGCGCCGTTGAGTTTGATGAGACAGTTGTCAATGCCGAGGGCATAGAGCGCTGCCATAGCGTGTTCGATAGTGCTAACTGTAACTTCACCGCGACCGATTACTGTGCCGCGATTTGTAGCAACGACATTCTCTGCAACGGCATCAATAGTCGGAGTGCCTTCGAGGTCAATGCGTTGAATTTTGTATCCATGATTATCAGGCGCAGGGCAGAACTCTGCTACGATGTGTCCGCCGGTGTGCAAACCTTTACCTTCGAGGGTGAAAGGCGCTTTAAGTGTAAGTTGCTTCATTGCTATATAATGGATGTTTGTTATTTCTTTGTTATTTCTTTCTCAAGTTTGCTTACGCGGTCAAAGAGGTCTGCCAAGCGTTTAATGTGAACAGTTTGACGCGCATAGTCGCCGAGCTTAATCGCTGGAGAACCCATCATGCGACTACCTTCCGGAATGCTGTGCTCAATGCCGCTCTGACCGGCGATGCCTGACCGTCCACCGATAGTGATGTGACCGGCAATACCTGCTTGACCACCTATCATGCATTGCTCACCGATTTTTGCCGAGCCTGCGATGCCTGCTTGTGCAGCGATAACGGTGTTACTGCCGACTTCGACATTGTGCGCTACTTGGATGAGGTTATCAAGTTTTACACCTTTCTGAACGCGTGTCGCACCCATTGTGGCACGGTCTACCGTGGTGTTTGCTCCAATCTCAACATCATCGGCAATCTCAACAATGCCGATTTGGGGTATCTTGTCATAGCTGCCGTCAGGTTTTGGAGCAAAGCCGAAGCCGTCAGCTCCGATAACAGCGCCTGAGTGCAAGATGCAACGCTGACCGACTTTGCAGCCGCGGTAAATTTTCACACCGGAGTAGATTATCGTGTTGTCACCGATAGTCACGCCGTCGCCGATGTAGGCTTGCGGATAAACTTTCACGTTATTACCTAACTTTGCACCTTTGGCAACATAAGCAAACGCACCAACATAGCAATTGTCACCGACGGTAGCCTCGGGGCTAACAAATGACGGTTGCTCAATGCCCGTCGGATGTGTGTTGAGCGCTTCTGACACGATGGTCAAAAGTTGTGACAGCGTTTGATAGGGGTCTTCAACCCTGATGAGGGTGGCACTTATAGGTTGTTCAGCGACAAAATCCTTTCTAACCAAGACGATAGAAGCCTTTGTTGTGTAGATGAAGTGAGTATATTTTGGATTCGCCAAGAATGTGATAGCACCCGGTTGTGCCTCCTCAATCTTTGAGAATGTGTTGACTGTAGTTGTACCATCACCTTCGACGACACCGCCTACGTGTGATGCAATTAAATCAGCAGAAAAATTCATAATCTGATATCGCGCGATTTTTATGTATTGTTTTGGACTACAAAGTTGCGAAATTTTTTCCATATATCGGCAATTTTCAGCCAAAAATCAGCATTATCGCTCCAATTCACACAATTTTGGGACGTGTTTAGTCGAGGTTTGAGAGTAGGGCGGCAAATGATGTGTACTCAGTGGTGTTTGCCGCTTTTGTTAGCGTGAGTTGTGTCGCAGCGCTGACAGTTAAGTGCGGTATGTCATCACGACCTTGCGCTCCGGGGTAGCAGATATAGCCGTTGCGATTCAAGGCATTTATTGCCCAATGGAGTAGCGTCTCATCGTTGGACTCTACGCTTATTTCTTTTGTACCGCTGACTGCGGGGTAATATACTCCGTGGTCATAGTCAAAGCGTATATTCTTATGAGTGAATATGCTGTCCATCTTATGCGAGAGTATGATGTCCTCGGTCACGCCGTGTTGCAGCCCGTGCTCTTTTGACAGTAGCCATAGACGGTCTGACAGCACGAGTGCCTGCTCGATGTCGTGGGTTGACAGCAGTATGGCTTTGTGCTGGGTGACAGCAATTTGGTGGAGCAGGTTCATTATCTCAATGCGGTTTACAACGTCTAAGAATGCCGTTGGCTCATCGAGTATGATAAGCGGACATTCTTGCACGAGAGCTTTGGCAATCATGACTTTTTGACGTTCGCCGTCAGAGAGCTCGGCGATGTAAGTGTTGGCTTTGTAGGCAATGCCTACGGCTGTCATCATCTCGTCTATGATGTCGTTGTCGTGCTTGTGTAGGCGGCCGAAAAATCCGGTGTGCGGTTGGCGACCAAGAGCAACAAGTTCGCGCACGGTCAGTCCTCCGGCTTGTGTTTTGTCGGTGAGGACGACACCTATTGTGCGTGACAGCTCGCGCTCTGAGTATAGGCGTATTGGCTTGCCGTTGATGAGTAACTCGCCGCCGAGTGTCGGTTGTGAAGCTGACAGCGTGCGCAGCAGCGTCGATTTGCCTGCGCCGTTGACTCCTATTAGGCTTGTCAACTCGCCGCTGAGCAGCTCAAAGGACAGCCCGTCATGCACGTGCTTTTCTTCGCCATGTGAGCGATAGCCAATGCAGAGACCTTTGGCAGTGATGATTGCTGACTTTTCCATTAGTTAAAGTATTGGATTCTGCGTTGGTTTACTATAATATATATGATGATAGGAGCACCGATAACGGGCGTTACGGCATTAAGCGGAATGATGCCGGCTTCACCCGGAAGGATGCAGATGAGGTTGCAGAGTAGGGCAATCGCGCCGCCGGTCAATAGGGTGAGCGGCAACAGCGTATTGTGGTTTGACGTGCCGAGCAATAGTCGTGCTATGTGTGGCACGGCAAGTCCGATGAATGAGATAGGACCGCAGAACGCTGTCGTCAATGCTGTCAGTCCGCCTGTGGCGATGAGCAGCATATTGCGAGTGCGGCGAATGTTGACACCGAGGTTCTCGGCATAGCGTGTGCCGAGAAGCAGGGCGTTAAGAGGTTTGATAAGTAATATCGTGATAATCAGTCCGGCGATAGTGACGGTTGAGAATAGTGGCAATTGAGCCAAAGAGACACCGCCGAAGTTGCCGAGACCCCATATCATGTATGAGTGTACGCCCTCGGCTGTGGCAAAGAAGTTGAGCAGAGATATCGCTGACGAGGTGATATAGCCGACCATGATGCCGATGATGAGCAGCATGATAGGCTGTTTAACGATAGAGGAGAAGGCGAGGATGATAGCCAAGACTATCATTGCCCCGGCAAATGCTCCGATGAGCACTGACAAGAAACCTGAGAATGTAAGCACTCCGGCGGTCAATGTTCCGCCTCCGGCAAGCATTACCAACGCCACGCCGAGACTCGCACCTGAGCTGATGCCCAATATTGACGGGTCTGCCAACGGGTTGTTAAAGGTCGTTTGCAGCAGCAATCCTGATGCAGCTAAGGACATACCGCATAACAGGGCTGTGATGGTCTGTGGAACACGCGATTCCCAGACGATAAAGCTCCAACTCGCTTTCTCGACTTCATTGCCGAGGAGTATGTCTATGACAGCATTGCAGGGGATGTTTACCGAGCCAAACAGCAGGTTGGCGGCGGCAAGCACGATTATTGCCACTGTTAGCATGATGCCGTAAAAAGTGCTTTTATTTCTCATTATTTAAGTTCGCTGTAATATTTAGGAGTGTAATCTCCCAACATTTCGGGGTGGAAGATTTTGATAAGGTCTTTGAGCAACCAATCGGGGTGGAATGGTGACTCTTCATAAAATTGGATGTGGTTGGTGTTGCAACCATAGATGCGGCGATTGACATAGGCTTTGAAGTTCTTGTTAGGCGCATAGTCCTGAGCTAATTGTTCATAAGTCTTGTCTATGGCTTGGTTGTATTTGATAAGCCAAATGTCAGCATCTTGACCGCGGTCATAGACGGTCTCAAAAGCCAAAGGCAGTGAGCCGCTGTGGTCATCATTGGCAAAGACATATTGCGCGCCTGCATCTTTGTAGAGCTTTGCCATGGTGCTGTGTCCGCCGGGGACATACCATGTAGAGCCGTTCTTTAGGTCAACTATTACGCGCGGTTTGGCTGCGTTTTTGTTGACCATTGCTTTAAGCGCGTTGTAGTTGCTTTCGACCTCTGCAAACAGGCTGTCAGCTTGTGTTGATACGCCGAATAACAGGCCGTAGAATCGCATCCACTCAGCGCGACCGAGGGGCGATGTCTCCATATAGTCGGCACATTCGATTATCGGGATGTTGAGTTTCTCGACACGTCCATAGCCGCCACTGTTCTCAAACGGAGAGAGCAAAATGGCATCTGGGTTGAGGTCAATCAATTTCTCGAAGTCGGGGGCTTGTCCATTGCCGCAGTCTGCAATCTTGCCTGAGGCGCAGCGCTGTTGTATCTCATCGAGCTTGATATAGCTCAAGTCGCATACGCCGCCGATAAGGTCAACTGCTCCGAGGTTATTTAGCAAGCTACAGTGGACGGATGAATAAATGACAGCCTTGTTGATTGGCGTTCTGACGACAGTGCCATCTGGCAACTCGGCGGGTAACTCAGCGTCTCTGTCCACGAGGATGTAGGTGTGGAGCAGCTTTGTCGTGTCCCACGGATTGCGCAATTTGGCAACGATATAGCCGTCACATTGTGTCAACGAGAGATTGTCGGCATAACGCAAAGAGATGTCCGCGCCTTCCGAAAAAGAAGCAGTCTTGCTTCCTCCGCCGCAGGCAGAGAATAACAAGACTGCTATTATGCAATTTATGATTAAAGCTATTCGCTTCATCTAATCATTATTTTGTTGCTGCATTAGTTACGAACAAAATCTTAGAAGTTGAGTGACCTGCTTCGTAAGATTTAATCTTGTTGCCATTAGTGTCGTAAACGATGATGTCAGAGTTTGAACCGTAAGGAGCGTTGGTGACATAGAGAAGGTTGTTAACCGGGTCGATGTCGATAGAGTTGGGTGATGACAAAGTAGAGAGGTCAAACAAGTCGCTTTCTGCGCCTGTTGACAAGTCATATTTATATGCTCTTGCGAGGTCGGGCAAGTAATATTCAGAGTAGAGAATATAAGCGTTTTTGCTGTCAAGAGCGATGTAAGAAGCGTGGCAGAGCTCGGTAACGGTGTCAGTTGTCGGGTCGATGCGTTGGAGAGTGCCATAGATGTATTGGTCTTCTGTGAGTGAGGGCTTGCCTGCATAGTTGCCGTTAGACACTACATATACATAGCCGTCATCGCCGGTCTTGCATTGAGTGTAGGGGTTGAGGACGATTTCGATATCTTTGGTCTTGGTGAAAGATTTGATGTCAACGACAGAAACGGTGTTGCCCTTGCCATAACCTGAGTTGTTAACATAGAGTTTGCCGTTAGCGTTGGTGATGCCTTCGGGATAGCTGCCTACTTCAGCTTTGCCAACGATTTCGAGGCTTGCAGTATCGAGTTTGTTTACATAGCCTTCGTAAGTTGTGAAGTAAACATAGCCGCCAACTGCTGTCATATAACGGGGCTTAACGGCTGCGCCTGAAGCGTCGGTCAATGCGATAGATTTGAGCACCTTGCAGTTCTTGTCCATAACAACGAACTTAGCTGAGCCGCTGACGGTTGCATAGAGCTTGTTACCATAGAGGCAGAGGTCTTGACCGAGGTCACCGAGGCCTTCGCCGTTTGCTGCAGCATAGAGGTCGCTGCTGATTGTACCTGTTGCGAGGTCGATGTATTGGATAGACGCGTCGTTACCACCCCAGTTACCGGTGTTGAGGACGTATGCTCCGAGTGTTTCGGTCGGAACTGTTGCGTCTACATATGATTCATCATCATTGTCATCACAGGCTGTCATTGAACCTGCTACGATAGCCAAAACGGCTGCTTTGTACCAAAATTTGTTCATTTGGATTGTTTTTTAAAAGGTTATATTAAAATTGATAAGTTAATGCGATTTTATAGTTGCGTCCTGCCATAGGGTAGAAACGTATGATTTCATAATTTTTGCCACCGAGATTGAGCGCATCGGCTTGCACACGCAGGGAGTGTTCGCCGAGCTTAAATTTGCGTGACAATGATATGCCGTGGTCGCAGTAGGGCTTGATGCGATTTTCAGGCGCATTTTGCGCTATGCGATAGCGCTCGGATGCATAGGTCACGTTGTATGTGAAATCGACATACGGATTTTTCAGCGTGACGCTTGCCGAGCCGGAGTGCTTGGGCGTGTAGGGTATCTGGTGACGATAGATTTTGCTCGCCTTGTCAGAGATGTCCACGGAGTGTATAAAGTTGTAAGTCGCGGTGACAAACAGACGATAGTCGCTGTTGAACGCTAACTCTGACGCGAGATTAACGTCAGTGCCGAGAGTTTCGACCTTTCCGGCATTTGACATGCGCCATACAAACATCGTCGGGATGGCGAGGATTTTGTCGCGGACACTGCCATAGTAACCGTCAACTGAAAGGCTGATATAATCGACCAATGACGATAGACTTGCGCTCCACGTTGTGCCTAAGTTGACCTGCTTGGTCTTCTCGGGGCGCAATTTGCTGTTGCCGATAAGCAGATAATATAAGTCGTTAAAAGTCGGTGTTCTGAAAATGTCTTGATAAGAAATGCGCACACGCCAACTGCGGTCGTCAAGGGGCTTCCATGACAAGCTGACCGATGGCGATAAGCGTTTGCGGTCTGCCGCCGCTGTGCCGACTTCGACGTTCTCCGAGATGAAGGTGTTGAGCAATGAAGCTGTTGCCGAGATATGGCTATTCTCATAGTGTGAAGCAATGACGGTCAACAATGTGAAGCGCTCGGGATATTGACATTCGGGCAGCGTTGTTGACAAGTCGTTATAAGCAAAGTCATTTGCCAAGGAGAAACTCAAACCCTTAACCGGTTGTGTCCACAATGTTGCCGACAAATAGGTCTCGCGTTGGCGATAACGGTAGTCGGTAACGCCTGACGATTGACGGTCATAGTCGCGATTCCAACTATAATTGAATTTGCCGCTCGCCATGAGCTTCCACTTTTGCGAAAAACGATTCTCATATTTGACTTGACCGAAATAGTTGCGGTCATAAAGACGCTCGGCAGAGTAGGGGTTATCATAAACGACACTGCCCGGCAACCCGCGCTCTGAGTCATAGAGATAAGCCTTAACTTTTAAATCTTGCTTCTTAGAGATAGCAGCAAACAAATTGACTTCGGCGCGATAAGACTCGATGTCGCTGTTGTTGCGCTTCTCGTCAATGAGCTTGTTGCCGTTTTTCATCTTGAAACGGTAGTTGCCGTCAGCACGCAGGAAATCGCCGTATGCTGACAGGCTAACGCTGTTTGACAGGCGCTGCGCCAACATCAGCGATGGATTGACCATGCCATAAGAGCCGGCTTTCAGCTTTGCGGTCATCATGAAATTGTCATCACCAAATTTTGGACGGTCTGTCTCAATGCTGAGCGCACCTGCTGAAGCAAACATCTTGGCAGTCTGATAGATGTTATCATTCTGACCAATGCTCATTGTCAACTCCGAAATGTTATCAAGAGAGAAGCGTGAAATATCGACTTGTCCCGACTGACAATCACCGACAGCCACGCCGTCATAGCTGACCGCCGTGTGTTGTGCGCCAAGACTGCGCACAGAGATAGTCTTTAGGCCACCAATGCCGCCATAATCTTTTACGCTAACGCCGGAGAAGTGCTTGACAGCATCAGACACCTCAAGCGCACCCATGCGCTCGATGTCGGCTTTAGCCATTCGTTGCAGGGGCGTCGTTGATGTCACTTTGTTGGGGCGCTGTTGTGTGGTTACCGTCACGGTGTCAAGCGTATGAGTGCGCTCAAGCGGCGTCTCGCCGGTCTGTTGTGACCATGCGGGAGCAAACGGCAATAATACTACACAAAGCAAGCCTAATCTCTGTCCTTGAGACAGGATGAAATTCTCCATTGCTTTCGTAATGTACGGTTATGTTATCAATAAATGCATAAACTCTTCGCTAATTGCCTCGAAGTCTCAGAGCTATGTCTTCAGTTTTGCAGGTCTTCTGACTTACTCCGCTATTGACTCGCCTTCCCACCCGAAAATGTGACATTCAGATGCTAAAAAAATGGCAGTGGCTTTTATGAGTCAACGCAATAATATGGAGCTTACAGCAGCGTGGTCTGTTCAGGTTTTTCACCTGATTCCCTTTTCATCCGATGCCAACGCAACTTTATGCTGATGACAGCCGGAACAAAACCTGCCGCAAAGTTAGCATTTTTTTTTGAGTTGGCAATAATAAACTAAATAATTAGAATAATTAGCTTAAATGTTAGTCATTAGTTCAAATAATAGTCACAATTTAGTTACAAATTAAATTAAATTAGCTAAAATTTGGCGCATGTTTGATTTTTTTATTAAATTTGCCGCGAATTTGATTTATGACTATTTATTAACTGTTTTACAAAACAACTAAATTTAAGGTAAAATGAATGTAGAAGTAATCGGCGTAAACGCCGGAACTGTATGGGTTGCTCTCAATGAGACAAATGGTCTCACTATCAAACAACTCCGTAAGGAAACAAAACTCAAGGACAAGGACGTGTATGCAGCTATCGGCTGGCTTGCTCGTGAAGGCAAAGTGAATATCGAGCCTGATCCTAAGGATGAAAAAGAGTTTATCGTTACCCTTATTTGATTATTGTCTATTCTTTTAGTATTCCTACTGAAAGTTGCGAGAAATCTGCATCCGTAAAGCAGATTTTTATTGAACTCATCACTTACCGCACACTTTTTTGCCGTAAGAAACAATTAAACCGAGCCGTCTCTGAGATGAACTCGGTTTTTTAGTGTCTACAATTGCCAAATTGTGTTATAACATTTGGCTTTGCACTCATTATTATAAGAATTTTTTGTAATTTTGAATGTTTAAACAGACACTAAATAATGAACCGCAGATTTTTATCTTACATTATAGCTGCTACGGCAACTCTTTCTATCGTTGCCGCACCTTTAGACGAAGCCAAAAAATTATATAATAACGGCAATTATACTGCTGCTGTTAAGCGACTTAATACTCTAAAACAAAAATCTCCCAAAGATGGTAATGTCAACTACTATCTCGGAGCATCATATTTTGAACTCTATAAATTTGCTGAAGCTAAAGCTCCGCTGACAATTGCCGAGAATGCCGGTGTCGCTGATGCTTCGCATTTGTTGGCACAAATCGCCGTTGATGAATATCGCCTCGACGATGCGTCTAACCACATGAAAAAATGGGCTACTCAGTTGCGTAAGTCTAAACGCCAAGAGTCTGAGGAATATACGCGCCTTGATGAACAAATTACGGCAATGTCAAATATGCTTGAGCGTGTCGAGAATATTGCTGTGATTGACTCTATGACTGTCAACGCTGCTGATTTCTTCAAACATTATAACTTGTCAAAGGATGCCGGTCGCATCGCGACTTCTGATGAGATTGATATTGAGAATGCAACCATTATCTACTCCCCGGCGAGTGGCAAGGAGATAATCTGGGCTGAGCCCGGTGATAATGGCAAGTCTCGAATCATGGAGGCGGGAGTCCTCGATAATGGCTCGTTAGACCACCAAACAGAACTTAATGCCGACTTTGGCAATGGCGGAAATGCCAATTACCCCTTTATGTTGGCTGACGGTATGACTCTGTATTTTGCATCTGATGGCGAAGGCTCTATCGGCGGTTATGATATCTTCATGTCACGCCGCAGCGATAACGGTTTCTTGCAAGCGCAGAATGTCGGTATGCCTTTTAACTCGCCTGCTGATGACTATATGCTCGCCATTGATGAGACACACGGCATCGGCTGGTGGGCTACAGATCGTAATCACATCCCCGGAAAGGTCACAATCTATGTCTTTGAGCAACCGGATAAGCGCACCAACTGCGATACTGACGATGAAGATGCTCTCATTGCTCGTGCTCGCATAAGCTCAATCGCAGCTACGCAAGACAGTGAGAAAGACTATTCGGAGCTCTTGGCTCTCTCCCGCACAGCCTTAGACCAAGTGGGCGAAGATGGTTCAAGCTATGACAGCGTGACTTTCCGCTTGTCTATGGGCGACGGCCACACCGTATATCATAAACTCAGCGACTTCCACAATGACCAAGCGCGTGAACAGATGGAGGAATTGCTCAATCTGTGGGATGAGCTTGACGAGACTGAATCGCGTCTCGCCACCTTGCGCAAAGCCTACGCCACCGGTGACCACTCGGTGACTGACGAAATACATACTCTCGAAGACCAACTTGAAGCGCAACAACTCTCGGAAGCGCAACTATCTAATGCTATTATCAGATTAGAACGATATTAAACCAATCATATTTCATAATACACTGTACTTAAACTTACTAAACAACCATGACTGCTTTCCTGCTTTCATTATCAGCATTAATCATAGGATACATATTCTATGGTTTGTTGGTAGAACGTGTCTTTGGCATCGACCCCAAACGTCTGATGCCTGCCTATTCCAAACAAGATGGTGTTGACTATGTGCCACTGCCAACGTGGAAGGTCTTCCTCATCCAATTTCTTAACATCGCAGGCCTTGGCCCGATTTTCGGCGCTATCATGGGCATCATGTATGGCCCTGCGGCTTTCGTCTGGATTGTTGCCGGAACTATCTTCGGTGGTGCTGTCCATGACTTTATATCAGCAATGATTTCTGTGAGAAGCGGCGGCTATTCGCTACCTGAAATTATCGGTCACGAGCTTGGCATAACAGTCAAGCAGGTAATGCGCGCGTTCTCTATCGTGCTGCTCTTGCTTGTTGCCGCTGTGTTCGTTATCACACCTGCCGGACTTATAGCCTCAATGACACCTGAGTCGCTTGACAGCACATTCTGGGTGTTCATTATATTTGCATATTACATTCTTGCCACTTTGTTGCCCATAGATAAGATTATCGGCAATATCTATCCAATCTTTGGTGTAGCGTTGCTGTTTATGGCGGCAGGTTTGCTTGGTGTGATGCTCTTTGGCGATGTCACAATCCCGGTGACATTCAACGATACATTCACAAGTCACTATGGCAATGACAGCCACCCTGTGTTCCCGATGATGTTTGTCAGCATTGCTTGCGGCGCTATTTCAGGCTTCCACGCTACACAATCGCCGATGATGGCTCGTTGTCTGAAGAATGAGAAGTTGGCGCGTCCCGTCTTTTATGGCGCAATGGTTGTCGAGGGCATAGTTGCTTTGATTTGGGCTGCTGCCGCTGTGACTTTCACCGGTGGCTATGACGGTCTTAAAGAATATATGGCAAGCGGTCATGATGCCGGAGCGCTCGTGCATGATGTGTCTATCACATGGCTTGGCGTTGCCGGTGGCATTTTGGCTATACTTGGTGTAGTGGCTGCGCCTATCACATCAGGCGATACGGCATTGCGCTCGGCTCGTCTTATCGCTGCCGACTTTATGCACTTCAGTCAAAAGACAATTGTCAAGAGACTGATAATTGCGTTGCCGCTCTTTGCCGTTACATTTATCATCATGATGATAAACTTCAACACGCTGTGGCGTTACTTCGCATGGTGCAATCAGACAATGGCAATGGTGACACTCTGGGCTTGCACCGTCTACCTCGCGCGCAAGCATAAAGCATATATCATCACGCTTATCCCTGCCGTGTTTATGACTTTGGTGTGCGTGACCTACGTCTTGTTTGCGCCGACACCTGAAGGCTTTGGCCTCGGCATTAATGTGGCTCTGAGCGCTGCGGTGGTGGTAGCTGTGATTTTCCTTGCGCTGTTCTTCAGATACCTCAAACTGTTGCGCGCAGGTAAGGTCATGAAAGAAATAGATTATTAACTAAATAGATAATATATGAACGCGCATAAGCGCATAAACCCCGCCGACATTATCGGCGATGAACGTAAATACAATTTCCACAGTCACACTCAGTTCTGTGACGGTCGTGCAACTATGGATGCTTTCGCCAAAGCAGCCATAGCTGCCGGCTTTAGGTACTATGGTTTCACTCCGCACAGTCCAATTCCAATCGAGTCTTCTTGCAATATGTCGGCTGAATCAGTTGACGATTACATTGACGAATATAATCGCATTTGCTGCACATACGGCAAGGATTGTCGCTTCTTTCTTGGCATGGAAGTTGACTATCTCGGAGACTTTTGGGGTCCGTCTCATGAGTTCTTCAAGCAATTGCCGCTCGATTATATAATCGGTTCGGTTCACTTTATTCCCAACCGAGAGGGCAAGATGATAGACATTGACGGTCGATTTGAGCACTTCAAAACAAAGATGGAGGAGGAGTTTGACAACGACATTGAGTATGTTGTCAATACATTCTTTGACCGCTCGGAAGCGATGATTAAAGCCGGAGGATTTGAGGTGATGGGTCACTTTGATAAAATCTCGCAGAATGCCACCTGCTTCAAGCAAGCCATCGAGGATGAGCCGTGGTTTAAAAAGCGAGTGAACACTCTTATCGACCTAATTATCGAAAATCAGTTGACGGTAGAAATCAACACCAAGGCGCGCCGCGAACATCGTCGCATATTCCCTGCTGAATGTTACTTGCCGCGTTTGCTGAAAGCCGGTGTCAAGATTATCGTCAACAGCGATGCTCACTACACCGAGTTGATTGACGCTTCACGTGACTATGCATTCCAACTTATTGACAGCCTAAATTCACTCAGATAACACATGAGCTCTACACCACTCGAATTACTTGCTCCGGCTCGCAACGCCGACATTGCCATCGAAGCTATCAAGCACGGTGCTGATGCAATTTACATCGGCGCTCCGGCTTTTGGCGCGCGTGCTGCCGCTACAAACTCGATTGATGATATAAAACGTGCCGTAGATTTTGCTCATCCATTCGGAGTGAAAATCTATGTCACGCTAAACACAATATTATATGACGATGAATTGTCAGAGGTTCAGGCAATTGTTGATGAGCTTTATCGCATCGGAGTTGACGGTCTGATTGTTCAAGATATGGCATATCTCAAACTCAATCTGCCGCCGATAGCCTTACATTCAAGCACACAATGCGATACGCGCACACCTGACAAGGCACAGCGTCTCGAGCAGTCGGGATTCTCACAAATCGTTCTCGCTCGCGAGTTGAGCCTCAATGAGATACGTCAAATCAAAGAAGTCACGACAGTGCCACTTGAAGGCTTTGTCCATGGCGCACTATGTGTCAGCTATAGCGGCAACTGTCAAGCGAGCCAACTCGCGACAGGTCGCAGTGCCAACCGTGGCGAATGTGCTCAGATGTGCCGCTTGGCTTATGACCTCACAGACAAGAACGGTAAGGTCATCAAACAAGGTCAGCACTTGCTATCTTTGCGCGACATGAACCGCATTGACCGTCTTGCTGACTTGGCAGATGCCGGAATAAGGTCTTTCAAAATCGAAGGTCGTCTCAAGGATGTCAATTACGTCAAGAATATCGTCGCTGCATATCGCAAATCACTTGACGGTGTGATTGACCAATCAGACGGTCGCTATTGCCGCGCATCCTTTGGCAAGTCAGAGTTCACATTCACTCCATCGCCGGAGAAATCCTTTAACCGCGGCTTCACTGATTACTTCCTCAACGGCAGACCTGCTCCCGGTGTCACTATGGGCAACCATGCCACGCCGAAATGGGTCGGCGCAGAGGTCGGCACTGTCATCAACGCATCGTCACAAGTCATAACAGCAAAGCTCACCGCAACGCTCGCCAACGGTGACGGTCTCGGCTACTTTGATAAGCAAGGACAGTTCACCGGCTTCCGTCTCAACCGTGTTGACGGTCGCAAACTTTTCCCTGCGTCAGCCGTTGACATTGAGCCGGGCGCTACGCTGTATCGCAATAGCGACAAGCTGTGGGATGATATGATGCAGGGCAAGACCGCAACGCGCACAATAGCCGTGAACTTTACACTTCGCAACATTGACAATCATCGCATTGCTCTTGATGCAGATGACGAGCGAGGTAATAGAGTCACCGCCACAATAGATTCTGACTTCGCTGAGGCGAATACTCCGCAAGAAGCCAACCGTCAACGAATTCTCGCAAAACTTGGCGCAACAGTTTACCGTCTTAACAGCTTGACAGACTTGGCAGGCAATCGCTTCATCGCCGCTTCGACTATCACCGAGCTGCGCCGACGCGCTACTGACTTGCTCGATTCGGCCCAACGTGCCACATATAAATATGACCGTCGCCGACCGTCACAACTCGCTGACGATGCGTTTGACGGTTTGACGCTGACTTATCACGACAATGTTAGCAATCGCGCTGCCTTTGACTTCTATAAATCGCATGGCGCAAAAATCAAGGAGAAAGCTATTGAAGTCGATGCGCCTTCGCGACAAAAAGACGTGGTGGTTATGACAACGCGCTATTGTCTTAGACGAGAGCTTGACGCTTGTCTCAAAACGTCCCAAGCGTCAAAACTGCCGAGTGACCTGCAACTGCGTGCGCCAGCAGGAATATTCCGTCTCGAATTTGACTGCCGCAATTGCGAAATGCACGTCATTAGACAAGGAGAAAAACAAAATAAATAAAATCAATATACAAAACCCACAACAAAAGACATGAAAAAACAACGTATCTTAGTAACAGGTGGCACCGGCTATATCGGTTCACACACCTGCGTTGAACTTATCAATGCCGGCTACCAAGTAGTCATCATTGACAATTTGAGCAATAGTACTGCTGATTCACTCGATGGTATCGAAGCCATTACCGGTGTTCGACCCGACTTCATTGAGGGTGACTGCACCTGCATCAAAACACTCCGTGACCTATTCGCTAAATATCCCGACATTAAGGGTATCATCAACTTTGCGGCAAGCAAGGCTGTCGGCGAATCTGTCCAAAAGCCGTTGCTCTATTATCGCAACAACCTCGTGACTTTGCTTAATCTCCTTGACCTTATGGGTGAAAACGGCGTTAAGGGCATTGTCTTCTCTTCATCATGCACCGTCTATGGTGAGCCCGATGTTAATCCTGTGACCGAGAACACACCTATCAAGAAGGCTACATCTCCTTATGGCAACACCAAACAAATCAGCGAGGAAATCATCACTGACGCTGTAGCTTCAGGTGCGCCATACCGCAGCATCATTTTGCGCTACTTCAACCCCGTAGGTGCTCACCCGACAGCTCTCATCGGCGAACTTCCCAACGGTGTTCCTCAAAACCTTGTGCCTTATTTAACCCAAACAGCTATGGGCATCCGCAAAGAGCTCAGCGTGTTTGGTGACGACTATAACACTCCTGACGGCACTTGCATCCGTGACTTTATCGACGTTGTTGACCTCGCAAAAGCTCATGTTACTGCCGTTGAGCGTCTCGTTGAAGATAAGACAGCAGAGCCTGTTGAAATCTTTAACCTTGGCACAGGTCGCGGTGTCTCAGTTCTCGAACTTATCAATGCGTTTGAAAGCGCAACCGGTGTGAAAGTTCCTCATAAGATTACAGCACGTCGCGAAGGCGATATTGAGAAGGTTTGGGCTGACCCGACACGCGCAAATACCGTATTAGGTTGGACAGCAAAGACTCCGTTGGCTGACACTATGGCTTCAGCTTGGAAGTGGCAACTCCACCTCCGCGAAAAAGGCATCATGTAATAGCCACGTCAGATAATAATAAAAAGGCTCGCCACGTTACTGAGGCGAGCCTTTTTATTGTTATCTGAGCTATGAGTCTGATTATACGTTAAATCTGAAGTGCATGATGTCACCGTCTTGAACGACATACTCCTTGCCTTCGACAGAGAGCTTTCCGGCTTCGCGGACAGCATTTTCACCACCGAGAGACACGTAGTCATCATATTTGATAACCTCGGCACGGATAAAGCCTTTCTCAAAGTCGGTGTGGATGATACCTGCGCACTTCGGAGCTTTTGAACCGCGGATGAATGTCCATGCTCTAACCTCGTCAGGCCCTGCTGTGAAGTAAGTCTGAAGGTCGAGTAGGGCATAAGCTGCGCGGATAAGACGAGCGACGCCTGATTCTTGTAGCCCAATCTCAGCGAGGAACTCTTGACGTTCCTCATAAGTGTCAAGCTCGGCAATTTCGCTTTCGGTCTGAGCTGCAACGATAAGGAGTGAAGCATCTTCGCCCTTTATAGCCTCGCGCACTTGCTCAACATATTTGTTGCCGGTAGCTGCCGATGCATCGTCTACGTTGCAGACGTAAAGCACGGGCTTAGAGGTTAGCAAGAATAATTCGCGATAGAATTTCTGCTCGTCGGGAGTTTCAAACTTCACAGAGCGAGCGGGAAGACCTTTGTCGAGAGCCTCCTTGATTTGTCTTAAAACTTCATATTGCATTTTGGCGAGTTTGTCACCGCCTGTTTGTGCTGCCTTTTGAGTCTTAGCGATACGCGCATCAACTGTTTCGAGGTCTTTGAGTTGAAGCTCATAGTCAATAATCTCTTTGTCACGGACAGGGTTAACCGAGCCGTCAACGTGAGTGATGTTGTCATCGTCAAAGCAACGGAGCACGTGGAGGATAGCATCAGTCTCGCGGATGTTAGCGAGGAATTTGTTGCCGAGACCTTCGCCCTTAGATGCGCCTTTAACCAAGCCTGCGATGTCAACGATTTCAACCGTAGCAGGTACGACAGAGCGAGGTTGGCACATCTCGACAAGACGTGTCAATCGGTCATCGGGAACGGTTATAACGCCTACGTTAGGCTCGATTGTGCAAAAAGGGAAGTTTGCTGACTGCGCTTTAGCGTTAGACAGACAGTTGAAAAGTGTCGATTTGCCTACGTTTGGCAGTCCGACTATGCCGCATTGTAATGCCATATTCTTTAGTTCGTTTTAAATTCGTCTGCAAAGTTACAATAAAATGGTGATATTACAGCGCAAATTTCTTGCCATTAACGATATAAAATCCGTGAGGTAGGGCGTAAGTGCTCGTTCCTGCGGTAGCGTGAATGGTGAAGTGAGTGCCGTCTATGCGTGTGACTGTGATGTTGCTGTCTCGGCTGCAGGTGATTGTCAGCGAGCCTGATTGACTTGATATATTGATAGTCACATCGTCAGGTTGAACCATGGTGACACCTGAGACAAGGCCGTTGCGATTATATATGCCACCATTAACCAACAGCAAGTCGGCAGTCTGATTGCCGTTGCCGGAGTGTGAATTGTTAAAAATCAGCCCTGTATTGCTTGACAAGTCGCGTGACGGAGTGAACTTGATTTGCCATGCTGTCTTGCCGCTGAGAGTGGTCGAGGTCATTGATGTTCCGGGCCAGCTCTTCAGCAACTCACCTTGGTTATCCCAAGCGTAAGCGTGGACGTTATCCCACGGCGTTGTGCCGTTGTCAACAAAGTAGACTGTCACCGACTGGTCTTCATCCTCAAAGTCAGGAATGTTTCCGCCCCATTGCTTGCAAAGCCATTCAAATGCGCCTTTAAGACGGTTCTTTGACTTGTTAACACGGCTTTTGAGGTCTGAATTGCCGTATTGAGGCCATCGTTTGGCGTCGCTTGTAGCTGCTGCAGAGATTTCGTCGCGATAGTCATTCATGTAGGTCAAAATGTCGCCGTAATGTTCTGATACAAAGTCACACCAAATCTCCTTAACGCGGTTTGAGAACTCAGAGAACTTGCACATCTCGCCAATCCACACTTGATGATGTTCGCGTCCTTGATAGATATATTGGCTCTTGTCATAGTTAAATGCGCTGCCAAAGTCCCAGACCGGTCCGAAATGCCATTTCTCATCTGAGCCTAAGTCCTTATAAAGGAAGCAACTGCCGTGGAATGATTCATAATCATCGACTAACTCTTGCACAATGTAATACTTAGCCAAATCGTCAAGGTCAACCATGGCAGCCCACTTGCAATTGCTCTTGTCTGACGCATAAATGAGTGAGTTTAGCTTTGTCATTTGCTCCTTAAGATAGCTTGACTGCTTGTCAGACAGCACTTCGGGAGTCTTATATGTGAAGTTGATTTTGTAATGCGAATTGTCACTTTCATAGACTGAAACATGAGGGTCAGAATCATAATTGTCAATTTCGACAAGCCAGCCGCCGCTGATAGAGTCAGCGTTAGTCGTGTTGTCGGCTTGTTCGACTATGTTCACGCGGTCTTTGTCAACGCGGATAGTCTCAGTCAAGAAATATAAGCCAATGTATTTGCCGTTAAGAACCACCTCAACGGGCTTATCATCCGGAGTCCAATTCATGCCGATAAGACGACTTAGTTCCAAACCTACGGCATTGCGCATAAAACCGCGGTTGTCATCTGCATGGGCGAGGAGTGCGAAGTGCTTGCTTTTTGTCATGCCGAGCAGTGCCGCCTTCTTGTCTAATTTGATGCGGTAAGGTTTCTTGTCAAAGCTCGTCCATGTGTAGTTGCCGCGACCGCGTATCTGCATTGCCAACTGGTTATCTTTAGAGCCGATGGCCTCGATGTCATCGTGTCCTTTGGGGTCAAGATAATATGTTGCATCTACATAAGAGTCTCTACTTGTGATGCTTGCCGAGTTTGCGGTATTGATATACATAATCGGTAATGAACCCGAAGGCTCAACAGCAACAGCAGCCAAGCAACACAAAGCTATTAAGAGAGTGAAAAAGTAAGTTCGCATTTTTTGTTTCAGATGATTATGCCGCAAATTTAAGCAAAAATAATAGAATTATGGCATAACCGATGTTACATTTATCAACTCAAAAACTATGCCCCCCAGTACTATACGTATAATCATGATTCAGTCACCTCCCAATGACCTCCTTTATCCGGACCAACACGAACTAATAAACCTTTCTTTTGTAACTGTCTGAGAGCTCGAGTTATAGTGGCTCTTGATTTTCCAAGAACATTGCAAAGTTCGCGTTGCGTTATTTGGGGATTTTCTTTGATATGTATCAGTACTGATTTTACTGTCTCATTTACTGTCTCATTTACTGTCTCATTTACTGTCTCATTTACTGTCTCATTTACAGTGTTGCCTTCGCTTAGTGTGGGAATATAAGGGATTTCGATG